>CAZHOB010000009.1:0-38762 GCA_964534465.1 uncultured Candidatus Saccharibacteria bacterium | reverse complement strand
TTGGACCTTCCATGATGATCAGCTGCTCATCTCCGCTTCTTTTGCATCAAATGACTTTTCGAGGTCCTCATTGGCTTTGTCTATGCGCTTTTGCAACTCTTCTTTCAGATGGAATTTGTCGTCTTCGGTGAGCGTGCCTTCTTTTTCCTTATCCTGAATTTCGCGCCATGATTCGTCGCGCGCGGAGCGGAGGCTCGTGCGGGCCTCTTCGAGCTTCGCTTTGGCGGCTTTTATCAATTGCTCGCGGCGCTCGCCCGAGAGCTCGGGAAATGAGACGCGTACGCTCGCGCCGTCGGATGATGTGCCTACTCCGAGATTGGCTGCTGTGATCGCGCGCTCAATGTCCTTCAATAGTGATGCGTCGTAGGCCGAGACGCGCAGCGTCCGCGCGTCCTCCACGCCCACGTTGCCCACCTGCTTGAGCGGCATCATCGAGCCATAAGCCGAGACCATGACGCTGTCGAGTATCGCCGGCGCGGCGCGGCCGGTGCGCAATCCCCTGTATTCTTTTGCGAGCCATTCTTTGGCCGCAGCTATTTTGCTATCGAACGGTTTGAGATCGTAATTTGCCATATGGCGCAATTATACAAGAAGTGCTACATGCTCCAAGAGCGGCTTCAGGAGTGCTCCTTTGTCGCCAACGTATTTGCGTGCGCGATAGATGGCGAGCAAGCCCTGCCTGCTGACAGGTATGGCCTGCCGCGAATCCCGAAAGCGCTTACAGAGTGTGCGCTCCAGCGATGAAAGAAATGTGATGGCTGCGCCAATATCGCGCTTGTCGTCGTCATCTTTGTCGAGCAGCGGCTTCAGCATATCGAGCCGCGACTTTCCATCGGCTCTCAGAAATGCTTCGGCATCGACGAGGCCGCGCGCTTCGCGCGCCGCGAGCTCGAGCGTTTGCGCGCGAGAGCGCAAGGTGGGCAAGAGCGTCTGCGGCGCGGGCGTGATGAAGACGAAGAGCGCATTGCCCGTACCATCCTCCACCGTTTTCAACAAAGCATTTTGCGATTCAGCTGTCATGGTGCGCATCGAGAGCACGAACACGCGCCGCTCTCGGATGGCGCGCAATGAGGCGCGCGAGCGAAGAGAGCGCGCCTCCTCTATTCCAAAATGCGCGTACGTCCGCACATACATATCCGGATTTCCGTGCGCAGCGACACCTTCCTTTTTCAAGATCTCCAGAACGGCCGCTATCATTTCCGGTCCGCCCTGCACGAGATATGCACCTGCGAGGTTCATGCACAGCAGTATAGCAATTGATGAGTGGTATAGTGGCGGCATGATGGAGTTGCTGGATCTCAAGGAACCGAAGAAACGCATCGAGAGCACGGCGCTCAAGATCACACGCTGGATCGGTTCGGCCTCTTCGCTGGTATTTCATTCATTTATATTCATCTGCGCTTTCGCGGCCGTATGGCTTGGCTATGTCGCGTATGAACACATGCTCCTCGTACTCACCACGTGGGTCTCGCTCGAAGCGATCTACCTTTCGATATTCATCCAAATGACCATCAACCTCACGACCGAGACCGTGGCCGACATCTCCGAAGACGTCGAGGAGATCGGCGAGGAAGTGGAGGAGTTGAGTGCCGACGTCGAAGGGATCAGCGAAGATGTGGAGGAGATAAGCGAGGATGTCGAGGAAATGGCCGGAGAAGAGGAGTCCGATGAAGCTGCCGAAGAGGCGCGCAAAGTAGAGCAAAAAAATACGCTCACCGACATCCAACGCGACCTCCGCCGTCTCATGGAAGACATTTCCAAGCTACAAAAGAATCCACCTGCGCCTGCGCCTTCTCCTGAACAAAAAACCTAGAGGTGTCACCTCTAGGTTTTTTTCATCACTGCTCGAGAATGAGCTTACCGTTGCTGTATTCAAATCGGCTGAGCCTCGAGAGGAATGACATGCCAAGCATGTTCATGTCGACCTCAGGAGGCATTATCGTTACCGGCACATCGCGCACGGAAATGCCGCCGACGCGTATCTCGCCGACCGTCGCAAGCCCTACTTCCGTAATTCCCGCCGCCGTCGACATCGAAAGTGTCTTCGTCGGCAGCAGTGCCAAGCGATGCGCCATATCCGCCGTAAGACCGACGTAGCCAGCGCCTGTGTCCACCATGAAACGGATCTTCACTCCGCTGATGTAGCCGTCGACCCACAGCGTGTTGCGATTATCCACCACAGCAGCTGCGCGCGGAAGATTCATCCGCAGATGGTCATTGGCCGCGCCCCATATCCAGTATCCGCAGGCAAGACCGAGTAGCAGGCCAAAGATAAGCAACGCAAAAACTTCCAGATTTCCGACTCGCACCCTACTCTCCTCTTTTTTCCTGTGAAAATAATAGCACCAAAATGTCGCGGTGTTTGAAAATTGTTTGACGGCAGCGAATCCGGGCGGTAGAAAGCAGGCAGTGCCTCCCGAGGGCCCCCGCAGGCTGGCCGAGGATAGGCGATTTTTCAGCAGAAAAATCGCGAAGCCCGAGGGAGGCACTGCCTGCTTTCTACCGCCAACGAGCGGAGACTTACCTCTTCGCGAGGATCGCTTTCTTGTACGTCTCCAAGTGTTTGAGCGCTTCACCGGTACCTTTGGCCACACAGAATTGCGCGTCTTTGCCCAATCGCGCTTTCACGCCGGTGCGGCGGAAGACGAGTTCGGGGAAATTACGGAGCATAGAGGAGCCGCCCGTCATGATGATACCGTTGTCGATGATATCGGCCGCGAGCTCCGGCGGTGTTTCCTGCAACACGTCTTTCATGGCGTTGACCATCATGCGCAACTCCTTGCCTATCGCGCGCACCACTTCATTGGTGCCCAGCTCGATGGAGCGCGGCAATCCGGTGAGATGATCGCGACCCTTCACTGTCATCACGAGCTCTTCTTCCATCGGCACCGCTGAGCCAATTTCAATTTTTATTACTTCCGCCATTTTGTCGCCGATAGATAGATTGAAGGTCTTTTTGATGTAATCAGCGATGGCGTGATCCACGGCATTGCCCGCGCATTTTACAGAAGTAGAAGCGACGATACCGCCGAGCGATATCACGGCCACATCGGTCGTACCGCCACCGATGTCCACTATCATGTGCCCACGCGCTTCGTGAATGGGTATACCCGCGCCGATAGCTGCAAGAATTGGTTCCTTCACAACATATGCTTCGCGCGCGCCAGCCTTGGTCGCAGCCTCTATCACGGCGCGTCGCTCCGTGGATGTAACTCCCGCAGGCACCGATATCATGACTTCGGGTCGAAAAATATTCCATTTGCCGAGAGACTTTTTGATGTAGTAGCGAAGCATCGCTTCGGTGACGCGATAGTCGGCGATAACGCCGTCTTTCATCGGTCGATACGCGATGATCTCGTCGGGCGTGCGGCCGACCATTTCTTTTGCGTCGTTGCCGACGGCCAGAATTTTGTTGTCGGTGGTGGAGACCGCGACGACCGATGGTTCATTTAATACTATTCCTCTGCCCGGAACGAATACCAAGACGGTGGTCGTACCGAGATCGATACCGAGCTTTGGTGTAAATGAAAATGACATGCAGTGGACGTATTGTATATGCCCGCAAAGTTTTGACAATTGACAACGACAGGGGCATTGTTTAACATCGCTTTCGGCATTGAACAGCTCGGCTCTAATACGCGTCCCCCGCGCGTGAGCCGAGCTAGGGCCGCTCCTTCCCCCGAGGAGCGGCCCACTTATTTTGTCTTTGGCCCTACTGCGGCATTGCCGTTCTCGTGCTTTTTGGGATTCAACAACCACCAGAATTTCTTGGAAAAATTGGCCGAATCATTGCATACCTTTTGAATATAGTAGAGGTCCTTGGTGGGGATCTTTTCCAACATTTTGCCCATCCGTGGCATGGTGATCGCGGGCATACCGTCTTGCACGCGGTCGTAGTTGAGTTTCCTGCAAAAGAAACGCATAAGCTCGCCCCGCTCGGTCTTGCGCCGTTCATCCGTGGCCCGTTGAAGCTGGAATTTGATGTGCTTCATGCTCATGCGCTCTATTGTACATGGGCGCACATGCGGATATAGTTTGGCCTATGCGAACGATCTTGCCCGAAAACGAAAATAAAATACTGCGCAACAAAGCGCAGCCTCTTCATATTGCCGATATCACGAGCTCTCGCATCAAGAAACTCATCAGCGAGATGAAGGTGTTGCTCGGGAAAGAGGAGTTTGGCGTCGCGCTCGCCGCCCCGCAGGTGGGAGAGTCCATTCAATTATTCGTTGTTTCCGGCAAAGCTATCGCGCGCGACCTCCTTCCGGAGAACGCCGACGCCAAAGATTTCCCCGCCGTGCCCGATCAGGTTTATATCAATCCCGAGCTCATCAAAATAAGCCGGAAAAAGATAGAAAAACACGAGGGCTGCCTGTCCGTCCGCGGCAAATGGGGCATCGTGCCACGCGCTGAAAAGGCGACCATCAAAGCCTACGACGAGCACGGTAAAAAACTCACCCGCGGCGCATCCGGGTTCCTCGCACACGTCTTCCAACACGAGGTCGACCACCTCAATGGCATTCTCTACACCGACAAGGCAGTCCAAATCTACGATGAACAAACCCGACCAGAGAAGTAATATTCGCTTCGCATTTTTCGGCACATCGCACGTAGCCGTGTATGTGCTCGAAGAACTGCACAAAGCGGGCTTTGTGCCGTCCCTCATCGTTACGATGCCCGACAGACCGCACGGCCGCGGCATGGAACTAAAATCGCCCGCCGTAAAAGTGTGGGCTCTCAAGCACGGTATCGAGGTCGTACAACCCGAGAAACTTCATTCAAACGTTTTGCAAAACATTAGAACGTTGTCGCTCGACGTAGCGGTGGTTTGCGATTATGGAAAAATCCTTTCAAGGGAGTTACTTGAAATACCTGCGCATGGATTTCTCAATGTGCATCCTTCACTTCTTCCCCGCTTGCGCGGCGCCTCGCCTATCCGTTTTGCTATCTTGAACGACGAAAAAGAGACCGGCGTTACCATCATGCTCTTAGATGAACAAATGGATCACGGTCCGATCATCGCGCAGAAAAAAATATCCGTTGCGCCGTGGCCGCCGCACCTCATCGAACTTGAACGATCGCTCATGACCGAGGGTGGAAAATTACTCGCGCAAATTCTCCCCCACTTTGTCGCGGACGAGCTGGAGGCCAAGGAACAAAATCACGATGTCGCCACACACTGCGGCAAGATAGAAAAAGAAGACGGCCTCTTGGATCTGAATGATGATGCGTATAAGAACCTCTTAAAGATACGCGCATTTGAAGGGTGGCCCGGGACGTTCGCCTATTTCGTGCGCGGGGGCAAGAAGATCCGCGCCAAGATCCTAGATGGACATCTTGAGGGTAAGCAACTCATCATCGAGCATGTAGTACCCGAGGGCAAACGCGAAATGACGTACGAGGAATTCGTGCGCTCCGGCGCAAAGCACGTTTGACATATTAGTATCGGGGAGTTATAGTATAGGACGAGCTCCTACACTGGGCTAGTCGAGGCGACCAAAGGCAAAAAGCCACCGCTTCCTATGCCCTAAGGCCGGTCCTGTGGCGCAGTAATGCAGCCCGGACCGGCCCCATTTTTTTGCCCGTATAATGTATCGAATGAGGTTTTTGAAAACCCTCTTGCTCTATCTCACGTTCGGCGCGGGACTCGTTTTTGTCGGGTATCTTTTCGGGGAGCGTTTGGGTTTCATTTCGTATCAGATGGATGCATCGCCGTATCAGTTATTGAAAGTTGGTCGTGCAGTGTTCTGCACAGCTCCCGATATTTCCGTGTACGTCACCGAGGAAGGTCGCGGTTCGGCCGATGCGGCCGATAAGCGATATGTATTCGATAATACTTCCGTTTTTGCCGCCGTGGAAGGAGAACAGCTCGGAATGCTCTACCTGCGCACGAGCCGCATCTCATTGCCCGATCTGGAAACGAAACAACACTTCACCTGTCTCAACGAGGACAGCGATCCTTCACTCGTAGCCACCCTCAAAGACGTAACCTACTTGCCGTACTCGAGCGTCGAGAAAAAGTGGTACGAAGACATGGTCTACGAGCAGAACCGGCCCAAATAGACATAAGAAAAAAGCCGCCTCAATGCGAGGCGGCCATTGGAAGTCAGCATCAGCTCTTTGGCGGATTTCCGCCGACTTTTCGCTGATAGGCGAGCAGGTCGCGTACATAAAGCCCGCCCTTCACCAGCCACGCAGGGACGATGAAGGCCACAACGGGTGGAAGAAAGAACGCCAGTGCAAACCACGTCTCGCCAGCCCATCCACCGCTCGTCGGTATCAGGAAGACAAAACCCGCCGCGCTGATCGCCGTGAGGATGGCGAGCACCCCCGCCCCGGCGTAGTAACCGAGGAACACGCCAGAGACGGCAGTGATGACGGTCGCAAGCCAATAGGCAGTCTCGAAGTCCATTTCGCTCTCCCTCTGTGAACGCTGGAGCAACTATAGCTACGGGCCGCGTAATGTCAAAGGAAGAGCCCCGCCATAATTTCGCAGGCGAAATTATGGCGGGGCTCGAATGTTCATACTGCAACTGCGCAGAGTGTCGGGAGTGGAACGCCGAGGTTGAAATAATCTTCCAGCCTCTTGTTCAACGCTGCCGGCGAGCCGCCGGTGTCGACGCGCCGGAAAACCCCGATCTTCACGTGCACGGGGATCCGTTTGAAGAAGTTTTTCCGCTCACTCAGCGGCGCGAAGGGAGCAAATTGAAGGCCACGCGGGTCTACGATAATTACGGGCTTATTCGGGAATGCCGTGATGAGCTCGAAGACTCCCGAAAAACGCTCGTCGATCTTTACCGTCTTCCCATCGCCCAGCACTCCTTCCGCGAACACGAGCAGGTAGCGTCCCGCACGCAATACTTTTTTCATGACCTCGATCGCCCACGCCTTTACTGCGGCACGGCGCTCGGGCGACCAGTGTTTGGGCGAGCCCAAACAAATGATGCCGAAGAGCAGCATGAACGGCCTGAAGAACGGGCGCATGTATTGCGCATATTTGGCCGTCGCGCGGATACGCACATACGGCCGCGCGAGCGCGATAAGGAACGGGCCATCGCCCATCGAATAGTGTCTCGCGATGACCAGTGCGCCGTCTTTGCAGGCAAGAGCCTCCTCCCCGCCCTCGATGGTTACATTGAATTTGAGCCAGATAACCGGCCGCAAGACGTGATACACCACGAATCGAAGGAACGCGCCGAGCGTCCAGTCGATACCTTTGATGATGGGCTTCATTGCCACCTCCTTTGTCCGCGTCTATTTAATTGAAATACAGATGATTGTCAAACTAATGTAAGGTTGTGCTTCGCCGGGTAGAGCTAAGTGGACAGCGTGCCGTTCCTGCGAATAGTGAGTCAAAAGGAATTTGCCCTCTTGCGAACCACTACGGAAGTGCACGCTTGAATATAGATGCTTCCGCTGTATGTCGTGACGCATAGCTCAAAGCACGCGAGACCTGCCTGCCGGCAGGCAGGGGTTCGCCAGAAGGCAAATCCCTTTTGACTCGAAGAATTTGAATGCAGGTTCCCCGAGAGAAGGCGTGCGTGCCGGAGTTTCGACTGTATGAGCACAGCCTAAAGCACGTAGTGAGAAATGCCCCAATGGTAGCGGACGTATTCTGTGAAAATTGAACGACCCGCGAGTTTCGAAACTGCGGCAGGCATGTCTTCTCTCGCCACTTCGCAGGAATGAGAATGCGCCACCTAGCTCAAACGCGGCAAACCATCGCCCTCGCTTATTCCCCGAAGCGCATGAGGCGCTTGAGTGCGGCACCGCTTTTGCGGAGCATCCGTATGTGGAGTTTTTTGTTGAGGCGCAATTGTCTTTCTATCTCCTCTTTGACATCGTCGATGGCGGCGTTCATGGAAGCGGCGCGGTTGCTTGCGCGCGCATCGTCGCCACCCGGCGTGCGAATAGTTATCTCTGCATACCACATGTGCTCGCTGTGTCGCTTACCGCCCGCATCACACCCGAGCTCCACCTCCACGCGCGCAAGCTCCGCTTCTCCGGCAAGTAATTTTTCTATCGCGGCCAATTTGTTGTCGAGATAGTGCTGCACTTCCGGCGTGATCGCATAATCGGTCGCTTTGATTCGTAGATCCATAATGTATGAAGTTTACTTCCTTTTATACGTTCCGACGAGTTGCGCTTCACCGAGGATATGTCCCTGCATCACTTTTTCAACGTCGGCTTTGGATGCTCCGGCGGATAGCGCGAGGTCGGTATCGAGCGCGTAGAGTTTGAAAAAATAGCGATGAGTGCTCGGCTCATATTGCGGCGGCGGGCACGGGCCGGTATACGCGTTTTTGCCCGCACCATTTGCTCCCGCGACTCCCACTGTGCCGCCGGAAGGAATCGCAGACGTTTCGGGCGGAATGTTGAACAGCACCCAATGATCGAACATGCCATCCGGCTTGAGTTGCTTCGGCACGTCGGGATCTTCCATGATAAGCGCGAGCGACTTGGTACCCTCCGGCGCGCCGGAGATAGAAAGCGGCGGGCTCACCTGCTCGCCGTCGCAGGTGTAGCGCGCGGGGATACTGCCGTTGTTCGCAAATTGGGGACTCGTGATGGTAAGCGTGGACATAGGAGAAGCTGTTGAACTGATAATTCGCTCATTCTTATTATATGAAGTATTGGTGAAGCCGTGATTAATAAGATACAGACCGATGAGTATTACCGCGAATCCTACTCCAGTAATGACCATAGCTGCGCGCATCAATATAGTATACTCATCAAAATACCCTAATTACATGAAAAACAAGCGGCTTTCGAAGACGAAAAACGCTCCGCAGGCAAAAACGGATGTCATCGTTGTGGGCATCGGCGGCTCCGCCGGCGGCATTGATGCGCTCCAGCCGATAATCAAAAACATCAAGCGCCCGAGCGGACTCGCGCTTGTGTACGTTTCGCATCTGCCTGCCAAGCCAAAAAGTACGCTCGCCGAAATGTTGCAGACAAAAACACCACTCATCGTGCTCGAAGTAAAGAACGGTATGAAGGCAGAGCAAGATCACCTCTACGTGATGCCGAGCGAGGCGGATATGCTCATCGAAAAAGGTGTCTTCAAGCTTCGGCCGCGTCACGCGGAGCATATGCACTATCCCATCAACACTTTTTTTGAATCGCTCGCTTTTGACCAAAAAGAAAAAGCCGTGGGCGTGATAATTTCCGGCACCGGCGACGACGGGACCAATGGCATCGAAGCGATAAAAGCGGCGGGCGGCACTGTCATCGTGCAGGACAGCGCGTCGCAATTCGAGGGAATGCCCTCCAGCGCGCGCGCATCGCACGTGGCCGATCTCGTCTTGCCGCTAGGCGGGATCGCCCGCGCACTCAAGCGACTCCAAAAGAGCCCTTTCATCGCGCCCGAATACGCGTTGCCGACGGACGCATTCGGCAAGATCCTATTGCTCGTACGCGACAATACCGGCATTGATTTCACGAGCTACAAACACGCGACCATCAAGCGGCGCATCGCGCGTCGCATGGCGATGAACAAGCTTAAAAGCGAAGCGGCGTATCTGCGCCACCTTTCCACGCATCGCGAGGAATTGGAGGCGCTCGGTCAGGACATCCTCATCAATGTCACCGAATTTTTTCGCGACCCCGAGCTCTATGTCGCACTGCGCAGGAAGGTCTTCCCGCGTCTTATCAAAAATCGCCCCGTCGGCGCTTCGATACGCATCTGGGTACCCGGCTGCTCCACTGGCGAAGAGGTGTATTCCCTCGCCATCGCGCTCAACGAATACATGCGCGACAAGAAAGTGCTTTTCCCCGTGCAGATATTCGGCACCGATATAAGTGATTCGGCGCTCACGCGTGCGCGCCTTGGCAGATACAGTAAGCGTTCGGCCGCCAACGTCCCCGATGCGTATCTGAAACGCTATTTTCAGAGTGCAGACAACGAAAACTTTCAGATCGCACGTTCCATCCGCGACTTGTGCCTCTTCGCCAAACACAACATGGTGGCCGATACGCCGTTTTCCAATCTCGACATGGTGAGCTGCCGCAACGTCCTCATCTATCTTGATTCCCCGCTGCAAAAAAAGGCGCTTTCGGTATTTCATTACGCGCTGCGCCCGCAGGGCCACCTCGTGCTCGGCACGTCGGAAACGATAGCCGGATTTCAGGAGATGTTCGATGAGGTGGACAAGCGTAACCGCATCTATGTATCAGTAACGAAAACCGCGCGCCAGCGCTTGAACTTCACTCCCACTGCCTTACCCGAGAGATTCACACCGTTCAAACAGGGGTATACCGTCAATGTCGATGAGTTCGACGCGGAAAAAGAAGCGCACAGAATTCTCTTGAGCCGATTCACGCCATCGTGGGTCATCGTCAATGAAGACCTCACCATCCTCCAATTCCGCGGCGAGACGTATCCGTATATCGAGCCCGCGCCGGGCAAGGCCACGTTCAATATTCTCAAAATGGCCCGCAAGGACTTGGTATCCAAGCTCTCCGAAGCGCTGACCAGCGCGCGCAAGACCAATGCGCCGGTATCAAAAAGCAATATCCGCGCCAAGATCAACGGTTCTTTCAGAGACGTGAAGATAGACGTCGTGCCGATGGGCACGCGCCTCAAGAACAGGCACTTTCTGGTGATGTTCAGCGAGGAAAAAATTCTAGCAAAAGATAAACTCGCGCGCAGGCGCGCGTCGCAGTCCCCGCACGACGAGCAGATATCGCAACTGCAGCGGGAGCTGATAGAAACGACCGAATATCTGCAATCGCTCATCGAGAAGCAGGAGGTCTCCAATGAAGAGTTGCGCTCCGCCAACGAAGAAGTGATGTCGTCCAACGAAGAGCTGCAAAGCCTCAATGAAGAGCTCGAAACGGCGCAAGAGGAGCTTCGCTCGTCCAATGAAGAGCTCATCGCGGTCAACGAAGAGTTGCAGATACGCAACGAGGACTTGAAACACGCTAAAGAAGCCCTCGAGATCCGTGCCAAAGAACGCACTTCCATACTCGAGAATATTCAGGACTACGCCATTTTCCTGCTCGATCCCTCGGGCATCGTTGCGAGCTGGAACAAGACCGCAGAAAAGATCAAAGGATTTACGGCTGATGAAATAATCGGCAAAAATTTTACCATCTTTTACACGCCCGAAGACATCAGGGCTGGCAAGCCGAAGAAATTGTTGGAGGTTGCTGCGGAAAAAGGTCGCGCGGAGGATACCACGTGGCGCTTGCGCAAGGACGGCTCACGCTTCTGGGGCAACGTCATCATCACTCCCATCCACGGCTCTGACGGCAAGCTCACCGGATTCGTCAAGGTAACGCGCGACCTCTCGGCACAGAAGGAATTGCAGAATGCGAAAGACAAACTATTTGCCGAGTTGGAAGAACGCATCGAGGAACGCACGCGCGAGCTTGCCGCAGAGACCGCCGAAGCGCGAGCGTCGGCTGAAAGACTGCTCCAAAGTGAGGATAAATTCGCAATACTGTTCTACAACAGCCCCATCGCGCTTACTATCTCCGACCTTGAGAGCGGCGAGCTTTTTGATGTGAACGACGCATTCCTTTCGCTCTTCGGGTTCACGCGCGAGGAAGTGATCGGGAGATCCAGAGTAAGCCTCGGGATCATGCAGAAGGAAGAGCGGGAAGGGGTCATCGGTATACTGAAACGGGACGGACATTTCAAAAATCTTACGTTCCGCCGTAAGACGAAGAGCGGGCATGATGTGTACCTACTTTCCAACGCAGTATTGCTCGACATCGAGGGGAAGCAGCGCATTTTCACCATGAACATGGATATTTCCGCGCAGCACAAGATGGAGCAGGAACTTCGCGATGCCGATAAAAAGAAGAATGAGTTCATCTCCATCCTCTCGCATGAGCTGCGCAATCCGCTCGCGCCCATACTCACACACGCGGAATTCTTGCAGCAGTATTTGAAGTCGAACGGCGGCAATGAGGAGCTCAGAGAAACCGCGGAGGTCATCGCGCGGCAAGTGCGCAACATGGCACGGCTCCTCGACGACCTGCTCGACGTCTCGCGCATCTTGCGCAACAAAGTGGAACTCCGCAGAGAGACCGTTGATATCAAGACGATAGTCATGCGGGCCGTCGAAACATCAAATTCCCTTTTCGAAACGAAAAACATCAGGGTGGACGTATCGGTGCCGGAAATTCCTCTCGTCATCCATGCCGATCCCGTGCGCATGGAGCAGATACTCGTCAATATATTGAACAACGCCGCGAAATTCAGCAAAAATAGCTCGAGTGTGGATGTGAAAGCCGTGCGCGAGGGCGATTTTGCCGCCGTGCATATCCGCGATGAAGGCACGGGCATCTCGCCGCAACTCCTCTCGGAAATTTTCCAACTCTTCGTGCAAGCCGACCAAACGATGGACCGCACACAGGGAGGCCTCGGTATCGGGCTCGCACTCGCCAAAAATCTCGTCGAGCTCCACGGCGGCACCATCGATGCCAAGAGCGAAGGCGAAAACAAAGGCAGCGAATTCATCGTCCGCTTGCCGCTTCAGCAATAGAAATGCCGCCCCTCGACTTGGCTCGGGGCGGCATAAGAACTCATTCAGCGATTCGCCATTGGAACGGCCACGCTTTTTCGATGTTATCGTGGAATCCAAAAGGCCGTATCTTGTGCGGACCGGCTTCGATAATTCCCTCGACGTAGCGCGGCATCATGCGGTCGCGCTCGAGCTGCATCACCGCGCGCCTCGGCGTAACGTCGTAGAAGAGCGGGCCATAGATGCCGAGGAACGCTTCGAGATACGGGAGCTTGCCGGCCCGAGCGAAGATTTCCGTATAGAGCTCGACCATTTTGTGTGCCGTGAAGACTCCGCCGGCGCAACCGCACGCTCGCTCTTTGGCGGTCGTGGGGTGCGGTGCAGAATCGGTACCGGCGAAAACGAACGGCAAACCGCTCGTCGCCAGAGAGGCCACCGCTTCCCTGTCTTCCGCGCGCTTCAGTACCGGATAGCAATGCAAGTGCACATCGGGTCCTTCGGCAAAGAAGTCGTTGCGATCGAGCAGCGCATGCTGCGGCGTTACAGTGCAGACGAGACGCTCACCACCATGCTTGCGCAGGAATTCGACATCGGCTCGCGATGAGATGTGTTCGAGCGATATCCGAAGCTTCGGATATCGCACGACAAGCTCACCGAGAATGTCTTCGACGAACGCGCGCGAACGGTCGTAGATATCGACCTTCTTCTGCTGCCCGTACACATTGATGTCGCGCGATGCCTTTTCGCCGTGGAGCAGGAGCGGCATGCCGAGATCTTCCATCAGCTGCAGTTGCTCATGGCATTGTCGAAATATATCTTCGATACCGCCGTGCGAATTCGTCGTTAATCCTTTCGGATACGCTTTCATCGCGCTCCATGCGCCGGATTTGAATCCGAGCTGAATATCCTTCCGCGACGTGTGCGATGTCAGATATCCCGTCATCACGGTGCAGAAATCGTTGCCCGCGACTTTCTTGATGGCTAGCGAATAATCAATGGCCCGCTGCGGCGTAAGGATGAACGGATTCGTATTGGGCATCACGACAGCGCCCCAGCACTGCCGCGCCGTATATGGCACGACCGCCTTGAAGATATCGCTTCCCGCGTCGCGGAAATGCACATGCGCGTCAAAGGGCAGATAGTCCAGCTCGATCAACCCATCTCGGATGATCCGCATCGTTTTTCTCCTCTGTAAACTCGAAGTAATCTATCAGAAAAGGAAATGTTCCGCGACCTCAAGGCAGATACATCGAGGCAGGTTCATCGTGTAGCCCACTGCACTGTGCTAACTATGTGCTATAGCTAATAGTTAGCACAGTGCTTTTAGGCACTTTTATCTAATTAATAATTTATCTCGTTCTCAATTCGAATCGTTTTCTAAGAGATCTGTCATTTTCAATCTCATCAACGATCATGTACTGAACATCCTTGCCCACCCTCAAGTCGGCCTTGAGAAGCGTTATCAAGTCCTCACAGTCATGCGGATACACCCACACGCTGTCTTGCAAGCGTTCGAATCCGATACTTATCAGTGTGCGACGGATTTTTTCACGAAGACTCTTCCTGTATTCGGGAATATCGAAGATAAGAACCCGCCAACGACCGTCCCACCGCCTTGCTTTCGTCGTTTGCATCTGCATTTCTCGCTTGCGAAGCAGTGTCTCGCCCTTTTTTGTAAGCCGGAGTTTTGAATTCTCGTATACCAGGGAACCGTCGGCAACAAGCTGTTTACGTGCCCGGTCAATATTACTGCCGTCATATTTGCGTCGAGGCAATCCTCGCTCGTCCAAAAGTGTAAATACCCTGCGCCTCACGAGCGCGGATCTGAAATCTTCTATCATTGAGATGGCCTCCAATACTGTGACTTTTAAATTGCGCCGAAATGCCCGCTTTCGCGCAGCTTTCTCCATTTCTCCCATAGTGCTAAATATATGCTATAGCTAATAGTTAGCACAAGGGCAATAGTGTTTCGTCGTTGCAACATCGAGGCTGATTACAACGCCGAGGCTGATTAATCGTACTGCCGAGAAATCTTACTGCCAAGAAATCTACTATTTGAGGACGATCCACCAAAAGAGCAGCGCGGCGAGGATGCGATAGACACCGAATGGGATGAACGTGTGGGTGCGGATGTACTGCAGAAGGAATTTGATCGCGCCGAGCGCGACCGCGAACGCGACGATAAATCCGACCGCGAGCATGCCGGCATCGGAGCTAGAGAAACTTTTATAACTTTTAATGAGGTCGAGACCTGTCGCCGCGGCCATGGTCGGCACTGCAAGCAGGAAGGAGAATTCGACTATCGTCGCGCGTTTCAATCCCAGCAAAAGGCCGCCGACGATGGTGGCGGCAGAGCGCGATACGCCGGGGATGATGGAGATGGATTGAAAGAGGCCGATACCGAATGCTTGTTTGTTGGTTATCAAATAAATGTCTTCGACGGAATCTTCTCGTTCGCGATGAAAGAGTTCGAAAATGATAAGAACGATACCGCCGAGCGCGAGTGCCCACAGCACGACGAACTCATTGCCGAGCAAATATGTTTTGACGATCTTATAAAGCGCGAGACCGATGATACCTGTGGGAATAAAGCCAATGATGAGTTTCTTGAGTATTTCGATATTGAAAAAAGTGCGGTAGTAGAGCGCGACGACGGCACATATGGCACCGAGCTGAATGATAATTTCAAAACTTTTGAGGAATTCGGTATCGGGCAAATGCAAAAGATGGCTCGCGAGTATCATGTGCCCCGTCGACGACACGGGCAGAAATTCCGTAATTCCCTCCACTATTCCAAGCGCAACGGCGTCCAAGAAATGCATGGTCTGATTCTACCATTCTCGGTGAAATTGCCGAGGAATTCGAGAAAAAAACGGCAGAGATACGCGAGGAGGTCAATCGCCTCCACGGTATCGTGAATAAGGCCTCACAGTAGCAGGATCATCAAAAATAGACCCGCGCCATGGCGCGGGTCTTTAGTTGAGCCTGTTTTTGGCTCGCAGTGACTGGAGTTCCTCTTCATCCATCTGGTGCGCGATCATCTGCTCGATGACCTCTTTGGGTGAGCGACCGAGCTCGGTGGCAATACCTGCGACGGCGGGAGCAAGAGCGCGTAAGCGCTTCGCTTCTAGAGCGGTGAGGCGTACTTTTTTCATGCAGCTCTCCATTCCTTTGCCATCTGTACCACGCGCAGTATGAATGCGCAATGGAGAAGACCCGCCTAAATTTCCTGCTGGAAAATTTGGGCGGGTCTTAGTTTCTTTCACCGGTGCAAATTTCACCGAAAAGTGTGACGGGGTCGAGAGAGGTCCATTCGGGTGGAAATCCCACACGCTCGCGAACTTCTTCGATGAAATGCTCGCAAATGACCTTGTAGTATTCGTCGCGGTGCTCGCGGGATGCGCTTGCGTACCATTGTCGGTACCGCTGCGCAATGTCGCTCGGCACACACCAGCCCTCACTGAAGGCTTTTTCCATGCGCTCTACCTGCAGCCTGCGAGCCTCGATGAGCGCAGTGCGTATGGCGGCAGGAATCTCGTCATCACATATCGACTTCGTCATCTTTGTTCTCCTGCCGGAAATTCGGCAAAAATAAAAGCGGGGCCACGACCGTCAGATGACACCACGGGTGAATGAGCTCTCTGGTGACTCCACGACGTTCTCCCTCTGTGTCCTGCGAAGCTTGGGCGATGCAGGAGTTTTTTTATTCTTATTAGATGGTAAGCCCTGTAGTTTTTCGCGTCAATGCAACAGAATGCCGCGCTGCCCAAGGCAGCGCGGCATGTATCAGAGCTTCGTCTTTGTGTTCAAGATCCTTCGGAGCAGGTCGCGCAGCAAGTACGAGTTCTGTCTCGTCTTGCAAAGCACGCCGAGTGCGGCGCAATTGCGGATGATCTGCCGCTCCATGTCGGAGCTCGGCATCACATCGAATGCACCGGCGCGTTCGGCCGTTACGGCTTCCTGAATGACGTACTCTGGAAAACGGTACGCGCGCAGCTTCCCGATGTTCACGATGCTCTTGCTCATTACCTGGACGCGCTTGCTCATTGCCTGACCTCGCATTCAAGGTGCACGTCGTGGAAGTGTCCGTCCCCCGTACAAGTCCCCTGTCCTGTCATTATGGATCCCTCTTTCTGCTGTGCAGACCTTACCAAAAAAAAGCTCCTCACCAAATCTGATGAGGAGCGATTTTCGATAGTGGCATTAATGTGTGCAGCCGACGGAATTTGCCGGAAAGCACTTGTCCGTCGTGGTACCGCGGAGCAGGTCGTAAGCGGCGTGCAGTGCCTTGTCGTCCGCCTCATTTAGCGGAATGAAGGACTGCGAGCCTGTCTCTTCCTGCTGACCCTCGATCTTGAGGTGATCCTTCAGCGATGCCTCGCCTTCCATGTCCTTCACCTTGGCCTTCAGTTCCTCGGGAACAACCTGCAGGACTTCGATGTCCGGATGGATGCCTTTGGCCTGAATGGAGGCGCCGCTCGGCGTGAAGTAACGCGCTGTCGTGAGACGCAGCGCACCCTGTCCGGTGCCGAGCGGAAGGATGGTCTGCACGGAGCCCTTGCCGAATGAGCGCGTACCAAGGATGGTCGCACGCTTGTGATCCTGTAAGCACCCGCCGACGATCTCCGAAGCGGAAGCAGAGCCTCCGTTCATGAGAACGATGAGCGGTTTGTTGTCGATAAGATCACGCTCCTTGACGTGTGCAGGGAACCGCTGCACGTCTTCGGGATTCCTGCCTCGAAGCGAGACGATCTCACCCCTTGGCAGTAACGCGTCGCACACCCAGATCGCCTGATCGAGCAATCCACCGGGATCGTTGCGCAAGTCGAGAACATAGCCCTTGAGCTGCTCGGATGGGATCTCAGCCGTGATGGACTTGACCGCCTTCCGCATTCCCGCGACCGTCTTCTCGCTGAACTGCGACAGCTTGATGTATCCGATGTCACCACCGTCGGTGTGAGACTTGACCGGCATGACCTGAATGATGGCGCGCGTGAGCGTCACGTCGAGCGGCTGTTCGACACCCTTGCGGGCGATCTTGAGCCTCACCTGCGTGTTGACCGCACCCTTCATCTTGCCGACAGCGTCATTGAGCGAGAGACTCGCGACGGGCTCGTCGTCGATGTGCGTGATGCGATCGCCGGAGAGAATACCTGCGCGTTGCGCGGGAGTGTCATCGATCGGCGATACGACCTTGATCGCGTCGCCGTCCTTCTGCACCTCGATACCGAGACCGCCGAATTCGCCGCTCGTCTGCTGGCGCATATCCTGGAATTCCTTTGCATTCATATAGGACGAATGCGGGTCGAGCTTCTCGACCATCCCGCGGATCGCGTCATCGATGAGCTTGTCGACTGCCTCGGCCTTGTCCTTGTCGACGTAGTCGCCGCGAACGCGTTCGAACACGTCGCCGAAAAGATTGAGCGCCCGATAGACGTCGTTCTTCTGAGCCTGCGGCGCGCGGACTACGGTTTCCTTCGCAAAAGAAAGCTCCGGCACTGCATAAGCAATGCTGAGGGCCGCGACTGCGCCGAAAAGAAACGGGAGTAACTTCTTCATCCGACCCTCCAAAGGTCTTTGTATATGCCACTATGGCTTAAAAGACAGTAACACACCCGCGTGACTTGTCGAGAGCCTGGTCTGCTGTGAACAGTTCCCCATTTCTTCATCAAAAAGAGCGCTACAATTATAGGCATTAATGCCGGTCAATCTTAAATACGTGCCGATCGCCCTTGTTCTCGTACTTATCGCGGGAGGCACTACTGCATACTACTTTTTTTCGCAAACGAAATCGCCGTACATTCTGGCGCAGGTAAAGCGCGGAAATATCGTGCAGGAGGTGCTCGCGAGCGGCAACGTGGCCGCGCCGAGCACTATCGAGTTGCAGTTCCAATCCGCAGGTAGACTCTCCTACCTCGGCGTGGAATCCGGAGACAAAGTGCAGGCCGGTGATGTGCTCGCGAGGCAAGATACGTCCATCCTCGATGCGCAGCTCATGCAAGCGCGCGCGGAGGTGGATGCGCAGCGCGCCAACCTCGACCAGCTCGAACAAGGCACGAGGCCCGAGCAGCTCGCGGTCACGCAAGCGCAAGTAATGAACGACCAGTCCGCGCTCGCGCAGGTAGATCAGGCGATAGTAAATGCGATCCGCACCGCCTACACACAATCCGACGATGCCGTTCACAATAAGATCGACCTCTTCATCAACAGCGCACGTAGCGCCAATCCGCAGCTCGCGTTCGCGGCGAACGATTCTAGTGCCGCATCAAATCTGCTCACAGAACGCACGACTATCGAAGCGATGCTGACGGCGTGGCAAACATCGAGCGCTGCACTCGGCAGCGATAGCGATCTGATGAGCGCGGCAGCGGACGCGCAGGTCAAACTCTCATCCGTGGCGAAACTCCTCTCCGACGCAAACACTGTTCTCAATGGTGCCATCTCCAACGAACAGGCTTCGCAGACGACCATCAATAGCTGGATAAGCTCTGTTTCCACAGCGCGCGCCAATGTGAACACTGCTATCACCAATCTGACGACATCGGTGACCGCGCAGCAATCAACTGTTTCCTCGCTCGCAAAAGACCTGAAGAGCCTTGAACTCGAAAAGGCCGGCTCGACACAGTCCGTTATCGACGCGCAAGTCGCGGCAGTTGCAGGAGCGCAGGCCAAAGCATCATCGCTTCTCGCCGAGATATCGCAGAAAAAGATCGCAGCGCCCATTAACGGCACCATCACCAAAGTGAGCGGCCACGTGGGTGAGACCATCGTACCAAGCACTATCGTCGTCACCATGATCCCTGATTCCAAGCTTCAGGTCGACGTCAATCTTTCCGAAGACAACGTCGCCAATGTCAAAGTCGCAGAGAGTGTGCGCATTACGCTCGACGCATTCCCCGATAGATCGTGGCAGGGCACCGTGACCAAAGTCGACCCCGCGCAGACCGTCATCGGCGGGGCCGTGTACTACAAAACGACCGTCGGATTCAATATGCCGGATGACCGGATAAAGACCGGCATGACAGCCAACGTGTGGATAGAAACGGGTGCGGCACAAAACACGCTCATCATCCCCGCAAGCGCGATCACGCGCACAGGCGCAAATGCGACCGTCATGATCTACCAAGGCGGCAGCATCATTCATCAGCCCGTCTCTACAGGCCTCACGGATGAGAACGGCATGGTCGAAATACTTTCAGGCCTGCAAGATGGCGAACGGGTCGTGACAGGCACGAAGTAAAAAATGAAAATGAAAATTTCCTCCTTTAGTTCACAGCGAGCGCGGGCGTACGGGACGTTAAAAAGCTCCTTAACCCGCTTTTCAATCTCGCGGGCTGACGAGCCGAGAGTGAGCCCTGCCTGCCGGCAGGCAGGGCTGGCCGCACCAGCGGCAGACAGCGACCCCAATAGCGATATGCCCCGCGAGTGACCTTATGGAAAGCGCACGCACCGCTTTTTTCATAGCCTACAAATCGATAGTGCGCGGATACAAGGGCACCGTCGCTTTGATGTTGCTCATCCTGTGCCTCTCATTTTTCAACATGGTTTTTATTCCGGGGGTGTTCTCGGGATTACTCAATACCATCATCGGTCTTGAGACGAATACCTACACTTCGCACATCATGGTCGCGCCGCAGCAGGAGCCGGTGCCCGAGCAGTTCGTGCAAGATCAGGTGGAGCTGCGCGGCAAGATACAGACCATCCCCGGCGTTATCGGCACCGCGCGCACGTACCTTACCGCCGGCTCGATCTCGTTCGACAAAAACAAGAACGGCGTTTTCAAACGAGTCTCCGCGCAGATAATCGGCATCGACCCATCGGAGTCTGAAAAAATTCTCACGGTGGATACATATGTCGTCGCGGGCCAATTCCTCTCCGATACCGATACCGACGAGGTCGTGCTGGCCGCGGCGGTCGCCGGCGGCTACGATCTGCCGGAGCAAAACGACCTCGGCGGAGCAAAGCCGGGAGACAAAGTGCAGATAGTGTATGGCAACGGCGTGCAGCGCACCTACACGGTCAAGGGCGTCACCAACATCCTTTTTGGCCCCGCGCTGACCAACGTGTACATCACCGCGCGCGAGGCCGAATCCGTGCTCTCCGCATCGGATCAGGCGTCGCAGATCTTGGTAAAAGTCGACGACAAAGACCGCTCGGATTATTACCGCTCGCGCATCGAAGCCATCGCACCGAATCTTAAAGTGCAGACGTACCTCGACCTCATTACGGCTATCAAACCTGTGCTCGACGCGTTCACTTACATCGCGCTCATCGTGAGCTCTATCTCCATTCTCGTCGCGGGCATCACCATCTTCGTGATGATATATATCAATGCCGTCAACAGGCGCAAGCAGATAGGGATCCTGAAAGCCATCGGCATCAAAGAATCCATCATCGTTTATGCGTACGTGCTGCAGTCACTTTTCTACGTGTCCTGTGGAATACTCGTCGGCCTCACATTTATTTTTGGCGTGCTCATGCCGATACTTTCCGTACATCCGCTCACGCTCCCCTTTGGCCCGTTGCACCTGAATTTCAGCTCCGGATTGATAGCAGAAGCCATAAGCGCATTTCTCATCGCGGGTTTTTTGGCAGGACTCATCCCCTCGCGCATCGTCGCGCGCGAGGACATTTTGAAAGCTATTTGGGGCTAATATGACACCACTCATCAAAGTCTTGGATCTCGAGCGCACATACCCCACGAAGGTCCCGACACGTGCGCTCAAAGGCGTTTCGTTCGAGATCGGCCGCGGCGAGTTCATCGCCATCATGGGCCGCAGCGGCTCGGGCAAATCGACCCTGCTGCACCAGCTCTCACTCATCGACACGCCGACGGCTGGCTCTATCCTGATAAGCGACATGGAAATTACGACACTCACAGAAGCGGAGAAAACGCGCTTCCGACTCGAGCGCTTGGGTTATGTATTTCAGGAATACGCCCTCATCATCGAGTTCAATGCGCTTGAGAACGTCTACCTGCCGGCCATGGCACGCGGTGTCGATCCCGCCAAATATAAAAAAAGTGCCGCAGAATTGCTCACGCTCGTGGGCTTAGGCGAACGCCTCGATCACTATCCATCGGAGCTCTCCGGTGGCGAGCAGCAGCGCGTCGCAATTGCCCGCGCGCTCATCAATGAGCCGGAAATTATTTTTGCCGACGAGCCGACCGCCAATCTCGACACCGTCTCGGCAAAAGTCGTGCTTGAGCTTTTCACCAAGCTCAACAAGGATCTCGGTCAGACCATCGTGATGGTCACGCACGAAGAGGACGACAAACAATACATGGACCGCGTCATCCGCCTCGAAGATGGAGTTATCGACAGTATAGAAAAAATATAGTTCTCGCTTGCTTTAAACTGCTGGACGGCAGCGAGTCGGGCGGCAGGAAAAATTATCTCACACACGAGCCCGTAATTGTATGAGCACAACCGTACGTTACATTTTTACCCCTAACCCCAAGCACAGGCGCACTGCCGCTATGGCACGGGCGCCGGCGAGTCTTACGGGATCGTGTGAGAGTCATTTTTCCTGCCGCTCGCGAGTGAAGGCTTTCAAACAAACTACTTCTTCGGTGCCTTTTCTCCGAAGAAGCACGCTTCGATGTTGCTTCCGTCGGGATCGTAGATAAAGGCGGCATAATAATTGTCGCCGTAGTCGGTACGGAAGCCGGGGCCGCCATTGTCCTTCCCTCCGGCCTTCAGTGCCTCGTCGTAAAATTTCTGCACTTCCTCTTTGCTGTGCGCCGCAAAAGCGACGTGGCCGGGAATGACCGTATCTTTTTTCTCAATGAGGAACGACGTGTGTCCGCCCTCCATAAATCCCGCCGTCTGGCCGAATTCCATATTATTCTTGTAGCCGAGCGGCGCAAGCGTCTTCGTATAAAATTCCTTCGATTTATTGTAATCACTCACCGGTAGCACTGTGTGTTCTATCATATGGTGGCAGTATAACCTCCGCCTCTGAAGGATTTATTAATTACTTGCCGAAGGAGGTCTTTTTGACGATCCGCCCCCCTTTCGCGTACGTCGTCCACGTGCCCACTTGTTTGCCCTTCTTGAATGAGCCCTCGCGCATCTTGGAGCCATCCTTGCGGAAGAACGTCCACTTGCCATCCATTGTGCCGCCCACTTTCTGCCCCTTGGCCCACACACTGCCGTCGTTGCGATATTTGATGTACTTCCTTCGCATAATCGCATCCTATCATTTCTAAAGAACAAACCGCCTCGTGGGGCGGTTTGAAAGTTCAGTCGGCGTATACTCGAGTGGTACCGCTGTAGGTATCCCCCAAAACTCGGCTGCGGCTATCGCAAAAATCGAAGTAGATCATCGGTACATCGCGGACATCTTCGACGCCTGTTGCAACCAGCACAGCATGTCGGACATCGAGACAAGAACCGAGCAGTGTCTTGTAGGCAAGCTCTCTGCTCTCATGTGGCAAGGCTATTTTGGAGCGCAGCGTATCGGATCCGGTGGACATGTAAGCCTCCTTTTTCTTCCCCTGTTTTGTCAGTATTGCGTCCCTCTGTCAAGCAACGATTTGACAGATCCCGCGCTATTAGCTAAGCTACTTAGGTATATGGATCGCAGGCAATTCGTTGAAGAACTCTTGGAGTCGTCTCACCGCCTACGAAGGAAGACCTTTTCGCATGTGCATACGGGCAACATCACGACGTCCCAATGGCTCGTTGTCGCTCATCTCTTCCACGATCCAAACAGCACGGTCAATGACACGGCACGCGCGCTGAAGATGACCGGCAGCGCGGTGACACAGTTGGTCAATGGTTTGGTAAAAAGCGGTTATATCAAGCGAGCGGCGGATCCGGAAGATCGTCGCGCCATCCGACTCACCCTCTCCGCTGAAAGTCGCAAAAAAATACAGGAGTTCAAGAAAAAACGCATCGACATGATGCTGAAAATGTTCGAGGCGCTCACCGACAGTGAATTCGAACACTACGTCGCGCTCAACAAAAAAATCCTCTCATCGTTGAAATAATTATATGAAAAACAACAAGATCGCCATCATGGGCGGCGTAATACTCGGCATGTTGCTCTCCGCGCTCGACCAGACCATCGTTTCGACCGCTATGCCGAAGATCGTTGGAGAGCTCAACGGTCTCTCGCACCTCACGTGGGTCTTTACCTCGTACCTCCTCGCTTCGACCATCGCTGTTCCGATATATGGTAAGCTCTCAGACATTTTCGGCCGGCGAGGCTTTTATTTGCTGGGCATTGCGATCTTTCTCGTCGGCTCTGCGCTCTCCGGATTGGCAAATAGCATGTTCTGGCTCATTGTCTTCCGCGGCTTACAGGGCCTCGGCGGCGGTGCCATCATGGTCAATTCCATCGCCATCATCGGAGATATTTTTCCGCCGCAGGAGCGCGGCAAATGGCAGGGACTCATCGGCGGCGTCTTCGGCCTCGCATCCATTGCAGGGCCGCTGCTCGGCGGCTTCATCACCGACCATTTCTCGTGGCGCTGGATCTTTTATATCAATATTCCGCTCGGCATTATCGCGATGCTCGTGCTTGCGGCCGCGTTGCCCAAGATCGCGCATGACACATCGCACCGCCGCATAGATTATATGGGGGCCCTCTTCCTCACGAGCACGCTCGTCCCCTTCTTGCTCGCGCTCGTGTGGGGCGGTAGCGAGTATGCGTGGGATTCCCAGATAATAATGTCCCTCCTCGGCTGGGCACTCGGGTCATTCCTCGTATTTCTCGCCACAGAGATGCGCGCAGAAGAGCCTATACTTTCGCTCGAACTTTTTCGCAATAGGGTCTTCCTCGTATCTGCGATCACAATATTCTTGACCGCGATGGGCATGTTCGGCGCCATCATTTATATTCCCATCTTTGCGCAGGGCGTCATCGGTGTATCGGCCACGCATTCGGGTCTCATCATGACGCCGCTCATGGTCGCGCTCATCGCCGCTTCCATCGTCGCCGGTCAGATCATCTCGCGCACCGGCAAGTACAAACTGCTCGCGATAGGCGGTATGGTCATCACGACCGCGGCGATGCTGTGGTTCTCGACCATCGGACCGGACACCGATAGCTACATGCTCGGCGCGCGCATGATAGCGCTTGGGCTTGGCCTTGGCATCACGATGCCGATATTCACCATCGCCGTGCAGAGCGCATTTGGCAAAGAACGCCTCGGCGAAGTGACGGCCGGCACGCAGCTCTTCCGCTCCATTGGCGGCACGGTCGGAACGGCCATCTTCGGAGGCGTGATGAATTCACAGCTGATGAGTCACCTTCCCGATATCGCCAATGATCCGTTCGTCCGCACCATCAGCTCCATCGACCCGAATACACCGATGGCGCATGTCGACAACAATACCGTACAAGCGATATTGAATCCGACCACGCAATCGCATTTCACCGCTTCTTTTGCACAAGCACCTGAGGCCGTGCGCTCTACACTCCAGAGCCAATTCCACGCGTTCGTCGATCTGATCAAAGTCGCCTTCACGCAGTCAGTCGATCACGTGTATCTCGTGAGCACGCTGCTCATGGTCGTGGCGCTCGTTGTCGTAATATTCCTCCCGCAGGTAGAGCTCCAAAAGCGCACGCGTCCGGCACTCGAAGAAGTAGGTGTGGAACTCGAAGAGGAATTGGGCAAGGACGACGCGAACACTCTCAGAAAAAACGCACATGTTCCGGAGAATCTTCCTGTGTAAACAAAACCCGCCCAATGGTGGGGCGGGTCAATGTCAATCCTTTTTTTCTGCGGTTACATGCTTTACCGTTTTCGTGTCGGCACTGATGTCCCACGCTTCGCCGAATTCGAGCACGATGCGTCCCTCGGAGGGAGTCAGCTGAAAGAGATGGAAGTCGCTGAATTTGTGCGCTGCCCTCCCGAGGCGCTTTTTGAAAAGCTTCATAATAGCTCGCCATTCTTTCGTATTCCGCGCTACCTCGATCGCGGCGCATCGGATCACATAACGCTGTCGCGCAAAAATATCCGCCGCGCTCGCTTCATCTTCGATGAACATGACGCTCGCGCGTCCCATTTCGGCTAGATTGTGCGTGTGGTGCGCGAGCTCGCTGATATTGACGTAGAACGAGCCGTCGGAATACACGAACGGCGCGTAGCTCGCCAGCGGCATGCCGGCTGAATTAACACTCGCCATGATAAGCGTGCGGCGCGACGCGATAAGTTCTTGCGGCGCATTCTGCGGCATCTGTGCCATAAAGCTCTCCTCTTCTTGTCCCAGTGAAGTGTAATGTACGGCTGCTCTCCGGCAAAGAGAAAGAAGCTACGGGTGGAACCGTAGCTTCAGAGTTCTTGCCCTCACTGTTCGAAGTGGAGCAACATAAGCGCGTCTTTTTTGAGTTCGACGTGCTCGGGCAGCTCGATGTCGTTCGGGTTGAACGGCTCGGTGATAAAGTGCCAGCCGTTCTTCGTCGCGTACTTCAGCAGGATCGTTGTGCGATCCATAAGACGCGACTCCAGTGTGACGAGCACCCAGTCATTCCGCGTGTCGCAGTCGAAGAGAAAGTACTTGGTCACGGCGCTCGACCGTTGCATGAATGCGCTCGTCGCTTTGGCTTTGCATTTGAAGAATGCATCATGCAGAGGCTGTCTATTCTCGCTGCCGAGCAGCTCCACAAAATGCTGCACGAAATGCGCGACCGCCTTTTTGATGTCGCGCGCGTTGACCGTCTGGTAAATACGCATCTGCTCGATCTCAGGAAGATTCTCCCGCTCTCGCAGAAGCATCGCCAAGATCTCGACCCAGTTTTTACTGTCCCTGCTTACGAGTGTGCGAACGGTGCGTTGTGTTTGGCCTTCCGCATCCTTGCGGCGGATCTTCAACAAAAGGCAACGATATCCTTCGGTGAAGAGCGGGAACCGTTCCCCGATCTTCCTCGCTTCTTCGAGATGCCGATCCATGACCAGCGGCTTTTCGCGTGAGGTCATTTGACCCTCCCAGTGTTTCGGAATTGCTAGCTGTTACGATAACATATTTTATTATCAATGTCAAAGATTGATAGTAATGAAAAAGCGGGACCGGATGGTCCCGCTGGAGTGTGACTGTGTGGTCCGAACTATCCTTTGTGTTGAGTTGTCAACAAAGAAGACCCCCGAACGCGCGATGCGTTCGGGGATCAGAAGAACGATAGTTACTGCAGCAAATCCGGATTCGGCAAGACCTTGTGATTGACCTTGCCGGTCCCGAGCAGCGGAATTTCCGGCAAGACGCACAGCTTGCGCACGAACTCGTACGGAGCGAAACCCTTCTCTTTGAGCACCTTGTTGGCCTCATCGAGGGTGATGGCCGGATCTGCCGTGTAGAGTGCGATCACCGGCGGAGCGCCTTCGCGTTCCTCACCGGCTTCGACAGCGACCACAGGGCCACTCTCGCCGCCGGGAAAGGAACTCACAAGCGTGTCTTCGATCTTCGTGATGTTGATCATCTCGCCCGCGTACTTCTTGAAGCGTTTGAGACGACCGGTTACTTCGATGCATCCTTCCACGCGACGCCCGAGATCCCCGGTGTTGTAGTATATGACGCCACCGACGATCATGAACGGGTTCTTGGCTGTGCCGAGATATCCGTCGAAGACTCCGGGCCCCGCGACGAGCATGAGACCTTGCTCTCCGTCTTTCACATCCTTCATGGTTTCCAAGTCGACGATGCGCACGACGGTATTTTTGATCTCGCGCCCCACGCCGACGGGTTTTTCACCGGCACGCGTAACGCACACGAGCGGACCCGTCTCCGTGATGCCATACCCTTCGAGGAAATCGACGCCGAGATCGCGCACGCGCTTCTTGAGCGTGGCCGATGCTTTCTGCGCGCCGGATACCCACGCGCGGGAGCTCGAGAGCATCTCCGGTTCCGCGGCATTGAGAATGCCGGTGAGAAAATCCGGAGTACCTGCGACGAGCGTTACTTTCCACTTGCCCATCGCAAGCGCGAGGCGCTTGTACTTCTTGGGATCCGGCTCGAAGACCGTCTTCACGCCGCCGACCAAACACAACATCATGATCTGCGTGAAGCCGAAGCTGTGGAATGGCGGCAAAAAGCCGAGCATCACGTCATTGTGCAGACCGCCGAAGGCTTCTAATGCGCCGTCGACGTTGGACGTAACGACGCTGTGCTTGTACCGCACACCTTTCGGGGCCGACTCCGAGCCCGAGGTGAAGAGCAACGCGGCATGGTCTTCCGGCTTCGTTGAAATGCCGAAGTATTTCCGCACGCGCGCGACCTTGCGCACGAGCCATTTGGCCCGCAGAAGATCGCGAAGCCCGAGCACCGATTTGAGGCTCTCGAGAACTACTATCTTTGCCGCCGTTTCTTCCGAGAGAGGCACCGAGGCCTTGTCGAGGAATAGATCGGAGCTGAAGATCGCCTTTACTTCCGATGTGTTCACGCCGTGATCGAGCGACGATCTGCCGTTGGTCCAGTTGAGCGGCACGATGGTCTTTCCCGCGAGGAGCGCCGCAAACACGACGATGCTCGCGCCGACCGATGCGGGGAGCATCATGCCGATACGCGGTTCGGGATATGTGCGCATGACGAACGCGAGCATGCAGGCCTTTTCGAGAAATTGCCCATATGTCAGCACGCCCGTGCGCTCATCGCCCATGACCACCGTGTCCCATCCCATACGCTCCGCTTGCGCGAAGAACGCTTCGGGGATGGTGGTGGTACCGGTCGGAAATTCGGGAGCTTTGCGGCCGTTTTCCAGCCACTTTTTCGGCGTGCGATGATCCTTTTCCTCTTCGACCTCTCCGAGCAGCCCCTGGGCTGCGGCAGCGAGGTCTTTGACGAGCAGGATGTCGGCGTTCTCGTCGACATGCTTGCCGAATTCCTCTTCGATCCACAGGCGCATCTCGACGAGCGCCATCGAATCCATGCCAAGGTCGTGCTCGAGCGACTGCTCCAGCGTGATCTTTTCCGGATCCGTGTGCAGCGTCTTGCCGAGGTGCTTCGCGACTTTTGCGATAACCGCGGGTTCAAGGTCCTCATCCTTGTATTCCAATGAGCACACGTGAGCGAATCCCACGACCTTGCACTTGTCGCGACCGGGAATTATCCAGTCCTCCTGCGCGTGATAGAGGCCCTCGAGATACTGATTGAGCTGCCGCGCACTTTCGCACGGCGGCGGGTTCAAGAGCTCGAACTTGAGCACGACGCGAACCGGTTTGAGGAACCGCAGCGGGTGCCGTTTGATCATGGCCCACATGTGCTTTCGTGACGGCACTTTTTTGCCGTCGGTAAAGTAGCGCGACCAGATCGAGCCGTAGAGGCCGTAAATATGCACGGCCAATTTGTCCACGTCGGGATTGTTGCGGAAGAGCTCAAAGGTGCTCGACTTGCCGCCGAGCGATTCCTTGAGATCCGATTTGGTCTGGCCGGATGCGTAGATGAGAATGTCATCGCCGGCGGCTACCGCCGCGTCTATCTCCCCCACCGTCTTCTCGATCTTCATTTTCATCCAGTCGGAAGAACCATCCTGCAAGCTCTCGATGCGAAATCCGCCGATGCGGCGCATGATCCACTTGAGCGCGTCGTACATTTTGGAATATGCGACGGGCCGCGCGTAGATGCCGTAGCGCGCCAGCTGCGTTTTCACGAGAGGCGGGTCGATGTAGGCCACGTGTCCGAGGCCCACTACGATGCCGTGCTTGAACTTCTTGAGGTCTTCGACGCCCTCCACTTTCACCCTGTAATGGAGCGATAGAATAAGGCGCACGAGGAAATAGCCCAGCCGGCGCTTGAGGGTGCGCATCGGTATTCTCCTTTCATGTATTCACTCTTGTCCGGAAAAAATGTACAACAAATTACTAGAATGTCTAGGCACTCTGTATGCCGACAAGCGAGTCAACAACAAAAAAGGCCGCGAGGAGCGGCCTTAGTGATGATGCGTATGTTCGTGAATGAACGCGGCGATAAGCTGCCATGCGCCCGCGCATGCCGCGAGCACCACGAGCGCCGCGGCACCTACATCTGCGAGCGTTGAACCCGTGATGTACAGCGCTAAAGCGCCGAGCAGTATGCCCGCACTCGCGAGGAAATCCGCTCCGAGATGCAATACCTGTCCTCTACCGGTGTGGCTGTGCGCGTGCGCGCCGTGCATATCGCGCATGAGGAAGTACTGCGAACCGTTGCCTATCACAGCGCCAAGCGCAAAGAACAACATCGCTGTATCCACTTCCTGCGGATGCAAAAGTCGGTCCAGCGTTTCTTTGCCGATCCACGCACCGACGAGAAGTAGAAGGCCGATGTTGCACAGCGTCGTGAACTGCTCAAGTCTCGACGTGCCATATCCGCGCGCCCGCAAGAGCACCGCGATGAATCCGAGCACGAGCGGCGTCGTGTCTGCCGCCACATGCAATCCGTCGGAAAGCAAACCGATGCTGTTGGTGTACCAATTGCCCGCGAGCTCAAGCGTAAATGTACAGACCCCGAGCGCTATCACATACAGGTAACGCTTCGCGTGCGTCATTATCAACTCCTGTTGCGTCCCTCGTAGATATGCTTCCCCGCTTTCAGTGTCTCGAACATCGCCGGTCCGCCACTCCACACATCGCGAAGGATGTGTGCGGCGGCTGTATACGCTCCGCTGTCCAAGCCGACATCGAGGCCGACGAGATGTGGATTAAGTGAAGGCAGTCCTTTTTCCACAATACATGCCCAACGTGCGGTTTGTTCGATTAATGAAATACCGTAAGGACTTTTTACCTGTAGGTCTATCCAAGATGCCCACTTAATCGAGTCGACGACTGTAAAACCGGGCTCTTCCTTGAGTTGTCGGATCTTTGCCCGCCGCCGCTCCTCTTTTTCCACCTCATTGCGCTCGCGAGCTTCGACCTCGTCCTTGGCTTTTTGCCACGACGAGCGAACTGCCTCGAGCGAGTCGCCCTCGGTCGGATGAACAGTTATCTTTATTCCGCTGATCGTACAGATTACGGCGGCGTTCGTCTCACGTGCGATCTGTGCAGCCAATAGTGCAGTGTGTTCATTGAACACGCGTTCGCTCATTCCATCTCTCCTTCTTTTCCTCAAGTGAGTCTAGCCGACATCCGAATTTTGGCAACGCGGAAAGTGTATTCACAAAAAGCCAGCGCGCACCGCTGGCTTGTTGTGCTGCCCATCACTCATCTTTCGGCGCACGGGCGTCTTCCCTTTTATGAGCTTCTGCTCGCGCTTTTTCTTTTGCCTTTAATTGTTTTTCCTCTTGGCTCTTGATGTAGTCTTCCAATGTCATATTGAATTGATTAGAACTGCTAAACAGCCTAAAAATTACCCTAGTGCGAGTTAAGGGTGGATGAATTCGTTTTCACTCAATCATAATTAGCGCCCGACAGGAGATCCTGTCGGGCGCTTCATTACATTCCGGCACCGGGATATACGCAACGGAAACGCGGCGTGCGCTTGCCCTTAATATCCCGTATCCAACCACCGGTCCACACCTCTGCAAAAGGCGGCGGCGTGGAGAGCTTTCTGTCCTGCTCTTTGACGAGCGCGGAATCCGGCACATCGTACCACTGCGGTTTTTCGTCCTTCTCGGGATGCGGCGGAGTTATCTTGACGCGATAATGTCCGTTCTCTATCGTCCACTCGACGAATTCTCCGTACGGCGGATTCACCGTACCTTCGCGGATCCCGTCATAATCGCCGCAGCAACACTCAGCTTTTTGTGATTGCGCGTGCAGGTACCAATTCTTGCGCTTGTCGGGCGAGAGCTCTGTGGTGCAATTCGGTACTTGCGCGAGCACCGTCCCGCAGCCAAAAAATGTGAGCAGACAAAGTCCGCCAAATCTCTTTGCTATCCGACGCATGTACGTATCTCCATCTGAACCTGCCGCAAGATTGTGTTATGAAAGGCATTTTGTCAAAGGCTCGGGCTCGTAAAAAGAAAGGGTCGCCCGAGCGGCGACTTAATTCACTTGTTACTTTGCGAAACTCGTTTGTTCGCTTCGATGGCTCTCGTCAGTGGTTCGAGAGGGTCGGTATTAGTCAGGGTCGCTGAGTCTCTAAGGAACTTGAGTACTTTCCGCCCAAACGCGCTCCCCGACTTCACCTCTTCAACGTACCCGCGTGGCGTGTACGTTTTTCCGCCCTCAAACACAAATGGCTTATCAGGATCAGGGTGAGTTGCCACCCAGATTTCTAGAATTGCTACGATCTCGCCGTCACTTCGCTCGACATAAGGCATCAAAGTTCTCCTGGCCAACTTTGACAAGTCTATCGTCCGGCCGTTTTTTTTACAAGATGAGACGAACACGTAAAAGAAATTACCCCGTCAATCCGACGAGGTATCGTTTTTTTTGCCCCAGCCCAATTCCTTCCAAAGCTCTTCTGCTGCCTTCGTGGCGTCCTCGATATCTTTGCTGGTATAGAGCTCTTTCGAAATAAGCATGGTGTCGTTGACCAGCTCAAAGATGGCGCCGCGCTCTAGATACCCGCGTTGGCATTCCGGCACATCGCCGATCGGAATACGCATCTCGTACTCCTCGCCCTCGATCCAGACATAACAAATGACTATTCCGTCTTCGACGTCATACACGTAGCCCGCTGGATTCACGGCCCTCTCCTTGCTGCGTTTGTCTCCAATGACACTACTGCGCTGCCTTCTTTCAGTCAAATCGCTGTTCGATAAAGCGAACGGGCACCTAGATGGTGCCCGTGTAGTGATCGGCGACTTCTTCGAAGTATGTTTTTCCTCGTTCGAGAGAAAGCTGCACCGCTTCTTGGTCGGATTCGCTCATCTCACCCAAACGCTCGGGCGATGAAACCGAACAAAGCTTGTGAGCCATGTCGCCCGTCTCGATGAGCCAGACGATCGCATTGTCTCTGTCGGCAACGGACGTGAAGTACATCCGTGCCACATTCATGTATTCCACGAATGTGCACAGAGCAAGCGCATCGAATTCTTCCACGAACTGCAGCTCGACTTTGAGCCGCCTCTCAATGATGCTCCATGCATTTCTACGCCATGTACCTTTCGGTCGTGCCTGCTCCAACAATTGCTCCGCCTTTTCTTCGGCGAAGCGCAACGTTGTGTTTTCTAAGACGGTTCCCATGAGAACCTCCGATCCTGCGAATTTACCGAAAATGACTATATTGATAAATATGCGTTTTGTCAAGTTTGAATTCGTTTCCCTCGCGCGATGTTCGCTTCCTTTCCTATTGACGCATGCCACACGAGCATTCAGAGAAGTTCGGGCGAGGGACGCCGTGAATTGAATGCCAGTTTTGACTACGCGCTCGTGGCACGTATACTGCTGGCAGCAAACTCGGAGGAACAAATGACTCAGGATACGAGATTCGCGACTTTCATACAGGCGAGCCCCGTGATCGGCGGCCTCGTCGACTTCTTGATCCCGCTTGGCTTCTCGCTGTGGTTGCCTCTGGGACTCTGGCTTTTTGGAGCGCGCACGGAATTCGAAGATTGGCATGGCCGCGAGACGGTGCGCTGGCAGTTGATGACGAGCCTCTACAAGTTTTTGCTCGTCGCACTGATTTTCGTCGCAGTGGGCTGGGGTGGCTTGACCTCAGGCGACCCTGACACGTACGGATGGGCACTTGTTTTCAGTGCGATCTTCGCCGTTCCGGTGCTCATCGTCGCGCACCTTGTTTTCGCCGTCATCTGGCCGATCTATGCCGCAGTACAAGCAAAGCGCGGTTTGTGGTACGTATACCCACTGGTCTTCTCGCCGAGGCGGCGCGTCAACAAAGACGCCGCTGCAGCATAGTGATCTTGCGTTTAGAGGGTGCCGCGCGGCACCCTTTTCTTTTTGTTGGAGGCAGTGCTGTAAGAGAAAAACCGCCAGCTGTGCCTGGCGGTTTTTCTTTACGGCGCCCTAGAGCGTTGTGAACGTGCCGCCAATAGTCCACGTAAGATTTCCGGCTACGTCGATCGATTCAAGTACGTAGTGGTACGTGGTATGTGCCTGCAAGCCAGTGAGCGTCACCGATTGAGCCGCGCTGAATCCGGAGTGACTCGATACCGAAGATGCGGTGGCATACACGAACGGCCATTCTGTGGCATACATGACACGTCCAAATACCGGTTCATTGGATGTCCACAAGAGTGTAGCGCCCGTCGAGCCCGACGACACATTGACCGAGGTCGTGATGGAGGCGCTGAAGTCATCGGAGCCGCCCGTGCCACCGAAGCCGTTGATCGATGCGAGCGTAATGGGGCCCACGCGACCGACAGGCGAAATACCGTTTTGCGTTTGATAGCGCATGACAGCCGCTTCGGTCAGAGGCCCAAAGAAGCCCGTTACGAGTCCTTCAGGATAGATCGAGCTGTCACTCGCGAGGAAGGTTTGCAATGCCGAGACGTCGGCATTCGTCATGCCCGGATCGAGTTGGATAGAGAGTGTCGCGGCGCTCACAAAGTGGGCACCGACGAGCACGATGAGCGCAAACGCCGCGAAGATTCCCAGCAGTGTTGCGAGGTTGGTGAGGGACTTTTTTGTGGTCATAGATTTATTTAGGGAGTAATGTTGAGAACGAAAGGTGCCACTGACGAGTGAAAAAAATGAGTAGTCCTGAAAGCATCCTCGTCCAGCGTGAGGTTCAGCTACATAAAAGCTATTAATCGTGCGGGTGCGGGACGAGACAAAAGAGAGAGTAGACGACCATGAAAGTACCTCTCGTCCGAATGGATAGCTTCAACTACTGTGCGATTCTTTCACAACAGCAGTGTGTTATTCATGAAGTATATTTGAAGAGCGTTGGGCCACTTCCTGAGCCAATGAAAGGCCTCTTACCCAAGCTTCTTCTTTAGCTCGACGATCTCACTCGTGAGCGCTGTCACCTGTGCGTCCCTGTCGATGATCACTTGATGTAAACGTGTAAGCTCATCCACACGAGCGTCGAGATTTTGCATTTTAACGCCGAGGCTGTTCTCTATCCGCTGCGCATACTCAGCAAGCTTTTCGGCTATCATTCGCCGATCGGTCACGTCTTCCATTGCGAGGAGAACGAGAGGGGGTAAGGGCTCGATATTTGTCTTCTCGGACTTGTAGAAAAGCTGTCGCGCATTGAGGACCATTATCTTGCGACCGATCGAAGGAAAATCATGGTCCACTTCGTAGTCTTTGAAGAATGAGTCTTTGGGAATGATCTCTTCGAGGAGTTTCTTTAGTCTCGGAATATCCCACTGGCCGTCTCCGAGCTGATATATCAGCTTTCCTTCCGTCTCTTTTTCCGAGACCTGGAACGTCCGAAAGAAACAACTGTTCGCGGCGACGACGCGCAGTTCTCGATCGAGAATGACAAAGGGCTCGCGTGCGGTATCTACGACCGTTCGTATGTATGTCCACGCTGTCGCCCACATCTCATCTGCGACATTTATCTCTTCACCCTTTTCATTTTTCATTTCTATTATCATATCATCATCGTGCGGCGACCGGCATTAAGGGGAAGTTAAGAGTTACCGTGGTTCCTTTCTTCAGCACGCTCGCGATGGTCACGATAGCTTGGTGCTGTTTGGCAAGCGCTGCGACTATCGCGAGGCCGAGCCCCGTACCTTTTTCATTGTGCGTCTGATTGCCTGAATGCGTGGCTCGATAAAAAGGATTCAAAATATGGGGCAGATCGTGCTCGGAGATGCCTATTCCGTGATCGCGGATAGAGAGTGACGCTCCCCTGTCGTGAGACATCGTAGATGCCACGATCGTGGTGCCTTTGGGAGAGTATTTCACCGCATTCAGAAGTAAGTTCATAACGATCTGCTCAAGCGCTGATTCATTGCCTTGTACGAAGGCGGGCACCTCGGTCTCCACTCGTATTTTTATGTCCTTTTTATCAGCATAGAGTTTTTCAGCCGCCAAACACAACCTCTCAAGGAGAATGTTGAGGTCGAGCTTTTTGAACTCCGGTTTCTCGGCGTTGTATTCTTGTGCTACCAAGAGAGAAAGATTCTTGATGATGTTGGACATCTGGCGCAGCCCCTCCAGATCTGCCCGAACGGCACCTATGAGCTCCCGCGATTTTATCTCGGAAAGCTCTGTGAGCGAGATGTTATTGAGGGCCAATTCTCCGTCAATCTGCATGACGGACATCGGGCCACGGAGTTCATGCTGAATGTTGGAGACGAAAAGTCTTTGAGATTGAAGTATCCGGCTGACTTTTTCCAATGCCGCTGACAACGACATATAGACGATGCCGATCAAAAGTACGGTCAGTGCGAGGGCGAGAAGAAATGGTATTCCCAGTGCATAGATAGCAAAGAGCGCTATCGCCGAACCAGCCACGCATACTGCCATTACCGCGACCATGACCCTTTGAATAGGATCACGAGTCATAAGAGTTAGTATCGTTGTGTGTGCGCGAGAGAGAGAGTTAAACGCTCCAAGTACCGCCGACGCCAGATGTCTCGGGAAGTAAGAAAAGCTTTTGCTTTTGAGTATGTTGTATGTGATGTAGATCGATTACGGACATAGTTCTAGACGATAACCATGAAGGCAATACTAGGCGGATAAGTAGATATCGAGCCAATAAAACATCATTATTGTACATAAGTCAAGTGATGATTTGATGAAGTCCCACTGGATGTTTTTATAGAGCCGCCCCTACAGATAGACGATGGTGGAGTAAAGAAAGAACCCGCTCAAAAGCGGGCTCTCACCGAGAGAAATATGAGCTCAGGTGTCGAGGTCTTTCGCCTTTTTGGGATCGGGAGCCGTTCTGGCTTCGGATGCCCTTGCAATTCTTTCCAAAGCCTGGACCTCCCGCTGACGCAGGTGGTCGCGACCTCGCTGACGGTTTTCTTTGTCCGCCCTGTTATTCGCCATGATTTCACTGACGTCGTGGAAAAAGCGGAACAAACCCATGGCAGCATACCCTTTCTTCGGTTGTTAAAGCGTGATGCAGTCTAGATAAAAAGATACCACGGAGATGGCGTCAGGCAATGAAAGACCACCTCATTCATGCAAGGCGGTTTACATTCCCGACTTTTCAAAATGAACACCGCCCAACCAAAAGCGTGTGGCTTTCGGTTGGGCGGTTGAAGTTACGCCACTTCAAATTCGGACGGATCGTAGTGACCGTTGGTCCCATCCGGATGCTTCACTTCGTACGAAAGTCCGTGAGCATCGTGATGTGTGACAACTTTGCCGGTGACACCCCATTGGCGCGATGCCCATGCTTCGAGTGTCCAGTCCGTGACAGCGGGATTCGCCTGGGTGGTCTTCACTGAAGTCCCAGGAGAAATATGCGGCCATTTCTCTGCGGTCATTTTCACCTCCAAGGAACGAGGAGAGCATAATAACATCAATATATTTATTAGTCAAATATAAAAAACTTCCGTCCTACTCCGGGCTCACATAAAAAAGTATTGTAAAAAATTAGCCCCATGGTTGTATGGGGCTCGAAAGTCGAGGTCGTCATTTGAGCGCTTGACGTTCTACTTGGGCGCTTTCCGCAAAAAGGAAGCGCAACAGGTCACGTCGTGATTGATGACGTGTGCTGCGGGGCACAGATACCTCAATGCTGGCTGGTGGGTCTTGATGTTGAGGTACGCAACGCACTCCCGCCCATCGTCTGATTCGAATGCTGTTCCAAGAAAAAATATCTGCCCCGAAAAGGAGCCGAAGTATTTCTCGATGACGCGTTCGATGTGCGACGGTTTTTCGATCATCTGACGTATCAGCGTGTCGAGGATCACAGCATCACAGAGTGGCTCGCTCGCATGTGCCTGATAAAACTCGGCGTACGTCGTCCCTGGACGAAATTCGACGAGTTCCAAATTTCCTCGAAGTATCGTCTCGATGCCATATCCGGCAGGGCTGTGACGCAATACGCGTGCGGCACCGCGTGGCAAAGAGGGCTGGTCGGCATAATCGACCCGTAAGCCGGTATCGGCCTCGGTCCGACCCAGTATCGATCTCAGCGCAGCGAACATTTTGTGTCTCCCGCTCGTTCGACGTGGTTCAACTGACGAGTACCTTAAAATAAAATATTAGATATGTCTAGCTCCCCAGGTAGGACTCGAACCAACTTGAATGTGTATTTCACCACGAACTAGAATGAGGCTTGAAACAACGAAATAACGCAGAACGGCTTGCCGAATTGGCAAACTGCGCAAATTCCAAATCGTGCGTGTCAACTGTCAGAATTGATCAGCTTTTATCACTTTTTGGGCAACCGGTGGGCAACCACGCGGTCAATTATCAGTCAAGGAGTAGTACAGGGAGCAGTGATATACTCTGGTGCATATGGCAGAACCGACGCTCGGGTCTATCGAAAAAGCTATTCAGAGTGGTTTTGCCGCCATTGCTGGAGATATTGCCGATATTAAAGCCGAACTAGCCGAATTTCGCACCGAAACTTCAGAGAACTTCCGTGACATTCGAGCCGAACTTGCGGAAATTCGCCGAGATGCGGAACGGCTGAAGGAGAAGGTCGGCAACATGGCGGGATATTCTAAAGAAATAGACATGCTTATGGACCGTGTCTCCAAGCTCGAAGAACACGTCGGTATTTCTAAATAGAGTCAATGCGATTATGGGGTCGGTTTGAAAAAGCAATTTCTGTCGAAGCAATTGTGGTGGCGCCGTCCTGCGAGGAAAATGTGGTCAGGTACCGTTCTTTACTCTTGCCCTGGAATGGTACCAGACACCATTTTTCCTTGTACAAATTGGCAAACTCTCACGTCTTGCTCCGCAGTCTGGACGAGTTCAGAACTTTAGATTGGAAAAAGGTGTTGAAAGAAGTCGAAATGCTTTTCATAAAAAATGAAAACCCCGACCTTGAGGATGGGGTTTTAGACAGCTGAGCGAGAAGTCCGTCAGGGTCACAACTTTCTTAGAAATTTCCGTCGAGTTACATCTACTTGCTCGTACTCGATGTTGTCGCCGACGCGCAGCGTCGCAGCTTCTTCTTTGGAGGCGAGTGCGGCCTGCGGCGATTCTATCCATGTTGTCGGATATAGCTAAACTCCGCTGCGATCGCTCTCTATGCGCCCAATAGTCATTTTATAGATACGCATCTCAGATCTCCTAAATTATGCGAATTGACTGAATGTTTAATATCACAAAAAACTAATGAGTCAAGTTTGCTCCCCGGGTAGGCCGCTCCCAAGAACAATTTCTCCTTCCGTCGAAGCAGAAATTTTCTCGGGCCTGATTTTGCGAGCCCGCGTGCTCGCGGGCACCCGCGCAAAATCTTTCGAGTCCTACACGAAAGCTTTGCTTTCTCCGTGGTCGCCGCGTCACAAAAAACACCGCCGAGCAGTGTTTTTTGTTTTACGCGGCTCCCCGGGTAGGACTCGAACCTACAACCAACTCCTTAACAGGGAGCTGCTCTACCATTG
>CAZHOB010000008.1:0-40691 GCA_964534465.1 uncultured Candidatus Saccharibacteria bacterium | reverse complement strand
ACCTCATGGCAAGTGGAATTCAGGGTCGCCGCATTTTGGCCGTCACTTTCACCAACAAGGCCGCCGGCGAGATGCGCGATCGCATCCGCGGACTTCTCAAGGGGCAGGGGGGTAGCATGCCGCTCGTGACCACCTTCCACTCGTTCGGGGTGCGGGTGCTGCGGGAGTTTCATACGGCAGCCAAAGTACCGGCTTCTTTTACCATCTGGGATCGCGACGACAGTATCAAGGCCATCAAGCGCTCGCTTGAGAAAGTGGGGATGGAGGAGGTGCCGGCGCGCGCTGTGCTTTCGGCCATCTCCCGCGAAAAAGGCAAAGCCAAGCGCCTGCCGGAGTACGAGGAGAAGGCAAAGACCAACCACGAGCGCGTCGTCGCGCGCATATGGCGGGCTTACGAGGCAGAGCTCATAGAGGAGGGGGCGCTCGATTTCGACGACCTGCTCTTGCGCACCCTTCTCCTGCTGCAGGATTCCAAAGACACCCGTGAGCTGCTCCAAGAGCGTTTCACCCACATCACGATAGATGAATACCAAGACACCAATGGCGTGCAATACGAGATAGCGCGCCTCTTAGCTGGCGCCCGCAGGAACATCTGTGTGGTCGGCGACATCGACCAGAACATCTACAGCTGGCGCGGGGCCAATATCGAACACTTGCTCGAATTCGAGACCACCTTTCCGGGCGCAGCCATCATCACGCTCGAGCAGAATTACCGCTCCACACGCACCATCCTCGCCGCGGCCAACAGTGTGATAGAAAAAAATACTCGTCGTCGGAAGAAAAATCTTTTTACCGACAATGAGACCGGCGACCCGCTCGCATTCTATGGTGCGCGCAACGAGATCGACGAAGCGTGGTTCGTCGCGCAAATGGCGGGTCAGCTCATCGAAAAGGGGACGGGGCCCTCGGATATCGCCGTGCTCTATCGTGAAAATTTCCAATCGCGCTCGCTCGAAGAGGCGTTCCTCACCTTCGGCATACCGTACCGCGTGATAGGCACGCGATTTTTCGAGCGCAAAGAGGTCAAGGACGTTATTTCGTACCTGCGCGCCGCACTCAATACCAAAAGCCGCACCGATATTTCGCGCATCATCGCCGTGCCACCCCGCGGGATAGGCAAAACCACGCTCGTGAAAATATTTGCTGGAGGGGAAGAGCTCCTCACCGGCGCCATTCGTGCAAAAGTGCAGGCTTTTCGTGAACTCCTGCAAAAGATCGCGCATGCAATCGGCACTCTCCCGCCATCGGATACAGTGCGCTTCGCGCTCGAGGCCACGGGGATGGAAAATATGTTCAAGAACGACCCCGAAGAGGGCAAGGAGCGCCTCGAGAACGTGCGTGAGCTCGTCAATCTCGCCACGCGCTACGATCACCTCGAGCCGCGCGCCGGTATCGATACGCTCCTCGAAGAGGCGGCGCTCCAAAGCGACCAAGATGAGCTCAAAGAGGAGCAAAACGCCGTTTCGCTCATGACCGTGCATGCCTCCAAGGGATTGGAGTTCGATGCTGTCTTTGTGACCGGCCTCGAACAGGGCCTTTTCCCCTCGATACGAGAGAACGATGGCGACCGCGACGCGGAGGAAGAGCGCCGCCTCTTCTATGTGGCGCTCACTCGTGCGCGCAGACGCCTCTACCTCAGCTACGCGCACGACCGCATGCGCTTCGGCTCGCGCGAACACACGCTTCCATCGGAATTCCTCGAGGATATCGATTCGCGACTCATGGTGCGTGCGTCGCAGGCGAAGGTCGAAGAGGATATTGATATTATCGAGTGATATGAAGAAGAAACGTGGAGCGCGGCTCGGACAGCACTTTCTCACCGGTACGTGGGCGGCAAAGCAATTAACTGCAGCGATAGCGGTGCGACCGCGAGAAAAAATCCTTGAAGTGGGACCGGGCAAGGGCGCATTGACCAAAGAACTGCTCGCGACCGGCGCACCAGTGGTCGCGATAGAAAAAGATGGTGCCCTTATTACTGTCCTCAACGAAACATTCAAAGAAGAAGTGGCTGCAGGACAGCTTACACTCGTAGGTGAAGACATCCGCAATTTTGACTCTGCACAGTCACACTTGTCGCCCTACGTCGTTGCTGCCAATATCCCGTACTACATTACCGGAGAAATAATCCGCCAATTTCTTACGGCCAGAGTGCAGCCGCGCGCAATGGCACTGCTCATCCAAAAAGAAGTCGCCGAGCGCATCATCGCCCGCGATAGCAAAGAAAGTATTTTGTCTGTTTCAGTGAAAGCGTACGGGACGCCCAAGATGGTGGCCAAGGTACGCAAGGGCAATTTCTCCCCGCCCCCGAGCGTCGATTCGGCAATTCTTCTTGTCGACAACATCTCGCGCCACTTTTTCAACGACATCGGCGAAAATCTTTTTTTCAAAATTGTCCGCGCCGGATTTTCCTCCAAAAGAAAACTCCTCGCCGGCAATCTCTCGAATATTTTTGAAAAAGAAAAGGTGGCTCTCGCGTTCCTAGAAGTAAAACTGCCCGCGAAAATACGGGCAGAGGATGTTTCGCTCGAGCAGTGGAAAAAAATTACCGAATTACTGGGATGAGCCCATCATCGTAATCAGAATACCGGGCCACACGATGACGGGATCGATAGAGACTACGCAGTAGTAGGGGGGCGCAGCGAGGCCGAGGAGCCATTGGCCGGAGTGGCGCGGCGGGCCGAACTGGTAGGTCTTCGTAGAGGGCGTCCAGATGAATTGTCCTCCACGTGGCGGGCCGACATTGGACCAGATGGCGTCGTTGTAACAAAAGATGATCTGCCCGATGGAGCCACCGAAGGGAAACGCATACGCGTACATCGGCATCGTGAATGATGCAGTGAACACAAGGAGGGAAAAGAATGCGGCCACCTTCGATTTCAACAATTTCACATACACATTCTATCACTCCCGTGTGTGAGCAAGTGGTATCATTGGGTACAAGTATGGCAATGCTCGAAGCGCCGGTGGAGCTGCACGAGCCGACAGAACAGATCGGCGAGCACGGTTGGGTCTATCGTCATCCGTACGCGAGCGTCGTCGCTATCGCGTGTTTTCTTTTTCTCTCCGGCATATTTGTGGTGCAAGAACGTGTCGGCCTTGCGCCACCGCCGATGATTCAGACCGTAGGGGGGGATATCCGCTCTATTTTGGGTCCGCCCGGCTATGTGCCGCAAGCCACGGAACCTATTCAGGGAAGCGGCCAGAGTTCCATCATGTCACAGACGCAAGCGCAGGCCCCATACAACTACACCGCGCCACCCATCGTCGCGACAGGCAGGCCGCCCGCACAGAACCCCGCAGCGACCGTTACTACGAATTCCTTCGATTTCGACGCGCTCCTCGCGCAGCTTATCGGGCCAGTGGGGGCAACAGGCGTAGAGAGCACAAGCACGGGCGGCGCTGATACCCAAAACCTCTACACGAACATTCCCCAGACGATGGTCAGCACCTCCTCGCAAGCGGGCATTACCCGTACGCAGGACCAGCAAAGTCTCTATAATTACGGCAACGAAATAGGTGCGACTATACAGACCTTTGAGACGACGCACGGCAACGAATCGCAGGTACTCAAGGATCAGATGGAGGACCGCACCAATCCGCTGAAGAACGCCGCGGTGGTACAGATAGGCAAGGACCTCGAGGACATCGGGCGCACCTTCGACGCCATGGAGAATATCCCCGAGGCGGTGCAGACCCAACACGCCGCGCTCGCCAATAGCTACAAAGAGATCGGGCACAACCTCCAGCTCATCCCCACAGCGCAGTCGACCGTGCAGTTACTCGATGCTATCAAGGTGTACAACGCCTCCGCGGACACGTTCGTGAAAAATTACGTCGCCGTGGCACAAGTATTTTCGAATTTCGGGGTCGACTTTTCCTCGAACGAGGCCGGCAGCGTGTTCACCTTCACGGGTGGTGCTAATTTTTAGCATTTCTCAACATCCGCACCCAAAAAGTGGAATATCGAACTCTTACGCGGAGTATACCCCCGCGCAACGGCAGCGTTTTCGATGCAACGAGTTACGCACGTTATGCCCAGCATTTTATAAAAAGGAAAGGTGGTGCGCGGTATACTTTATGTGTGGAAAAGGAACGCGCACACTCAGGCGTGGAGTTTTTGACGTATGACCATGTGGATATTCGTGTGTTCGGAGGAAGAGGTGCGGGGAAAATTTCAGCCATCGGATTTTTTGCAGGTGTCTCGGCTGTCGCGCTCGTTTGCTCACTCGTCTACAAAGCGCAAGAAACTATACACGCCACGAGCTGGCATCCTCAGAATTCGATCGCGCGTGATTCGACGAGCAGCGTGAATGCCGAACAGAACATTAACGACATTGCGAAAGCCTCCAATGTCTCTCCGTTCGATGCGTACACGTACGTCGGCGCGCGCGCCATCTCGCAAGTGCTCGGCTCGTACACATCACTCCAAGAGCAAGGCGCATATACCGAGGAGAAGGGGGCGGAGGAAGGACTCCGTATAGCGAGTACGATGCAATTATCCGTCCCCGCAAAAACGTACAGCGCGGGCGCGATCAAGCTCGACCTCGATGGTTCGGCGGAAAGGGTCGCGCTGTACCACTCGCAATTGCAAAGCGCGCTCGCCCCTCTTTCGGCCAACAAAGAAGCGGAGTTCGAACCGTATAAGCGATACGTCGAGACGGGTGATACGAAAAATCTCGATGAGATATCGCAGCTCGCAAAAAATTATCGCGCCGCGGTCGATAATCTCCTCGTGATGACAGTACCGGCGGATTCGCTCGGAGTACACGTGGCGCTCGCCAATGCGCTCGAACAATTCTCCGCGACGCTCGATGCGATGGTGAAAAGTACTGCCGATCCGTACGCCTCCGCCGCGCTTCTCGTCAACTACAACCGTGCCAGCGATGACCTGCGCAATGCATTCAACGGCGTCGCCACCTATTTCCAGAACAAAAATATATGAACTCCGTAAAAAAGATCTCCGTCGCCGCCCTCACCACGCTGATATTCTTCTCCACCGCGCTAATCGCCTCGGCGCAAACCACGCCCAATATCAATCAAGGGCCGAATTGCGATACGATCGGCAACGGCCGCACTTCCGGTGCGCAGCAGCGCGCGACCGGTATCTACGTGCCGGTCGCAGATTACGTGGTCGAACTCAATACCTTCACCGCAACGGTGAATGCCAACATCCTCACCTACAAGGAGTGTGTACTGCGCCTCATCATCGACGCACAGCGCAAGCAGGCGACCGCGCAATTGCAGGCCAACATGATCAATTCGGTGGAAACAGGCAGGAACGGCAATCCGCTCTATCCGCGCCAAGTCGAACAAGAGCTTGAGAACGTCGCTGTCAGCTCGGCAGTGCAGGGCCTGCGCGATGTTCAAAATGCTCCCATCATGAATCAGGCGATGCGCGCGCCTGTCACGGCTGCGACCGCGCACGCCTACTACGCGCAGACCAAGGTGCCGTACAGTATCCTTGATTGCCCCGTGCAGGGCGACCTGAATGCTTTCGCGCACGCACAACCCAATACATTTACGTTCGAACGTCTTGATCAAGCGGCCGATCCCGCGTGCAATCCGCTCGATGCGTACTATCTCGAATCCGACCTCATCGGCGCGCGTGCCGCCGTGGCCGAGCAGATCCAAAGAGACGAATGGGCGTGGGCCAACGGCTACTATTCAAGGGTGACCAATACCGATACGGATCCGCTCAACGAAACGATCGTTACGCCCGGTATCATTATTCAGGAATCATTGCAGACCTACCTCGACACCGGATTTATCCAACTGCAGAACGCCAATGACATCGGGCAGATGGTCCAAGCGCTCTTCGCCGGCGTCAACAATCAGGTGGTGAGCAGCAACAATGGCCTCACCGGTCTCAATCAGAGCGTCGGTGGCCAACCCTCGTACCTGAGCCAGCTCGCCAATCAATTGGCCAACGGCACGACGGGGGCGATCACCAACGCCGCTCTCCAAGCGCTCACCGCCGCGCGCGCTGTCGAGCAATCGTATTTCCAGGCGGTTTCCGCGATACTCAATATGCTCCAACAAACGGTCGCACAGCTGCGTTCCACCGAGAATCAGTGTTGGAACATCATCATCCCTGCCGTGCAAAATTATGCGCAGCAGAATTCTCTCCCGCTCACGCACATCGCGACCTCGACCCAATTCTCGCAAGCGGTCATCAATGCCAATATTTCGCCGCTCTCGAGCACGACGCTGAGCAACATAAATGCCTCGACCAATGCACTGCGCATTATCGACCAGCTCATTCAGACGGTGAGCAACACGACGAACCAGACAGTGCAAAATCAGGCGCTCACGCAGTTGAATACACTGACAGCGAACGGCACGATACACTCCTCGCAAAATGTCGCTACGGCGCAAGGTCAGCTCAATTCCGTGCAGAGCAACATGACCTCGCTCGTGCAAAACACCATTTCCGCGTGGAGCACCGGCAACGACCCCATAGTCAACTGGTGCAACATCAACAATCAGGCCGTCTTGCAAAGATGGCAGCAGGCGTGGCAATAATATGTTCACCACTTCCTTCATCCGACGATCAGCGCGCATACAGCTGCTGACGCTCTGCGTCGAAGTGTGCATGCTGCTCGCACCGCTCTTACTGATGCCGGATATCGCTTCGGCGCAAGCGGCAGGCGGATGTCCGCAGGGTCAGGTCGCGTATCAGCGCATCGGTGGCACCATCTGTGTGCCTGAATCCAAGTTCGCTGTTTCCTGCGAGGGCTGGCGATTCATGACCAGCCCCCTCATCTGTACCACGCGCACTATCTCGGCGTTTTTCTCCGGCGTTTTCGTCAAAATGGCTACGTGGGTGCTCTCGCTCGCCGGCACGACTTTCAATTGGGTGCTGGATAAGACGGTCATCCAGTTCGGCTCATTCGTGAATACCAGTATTCAAAACGTCATCAACGCGGTATGGACCGCCTTCCGCGACATTTCCAATATTCTCATTATCGGGCTCTTCGTATTTATTGCGATCAGTATGATATTGGGGCGTACAGGCTCCGAGCAGTTCGGTGCGCGCAGGATGATAGCCCGCGTGCTCATCGTCGCGGTGCTCATCAACTTCAGTTTGCTCTTCTCGAAAGTGATCATCGATTTCTCGAATTTCACAGCCGTGCAGATCTATCAGGCGGCAAGCGCTTCCGGAGTCCTCCCCCAATACAATTCTTCCGGCCAGCAGCAACAGCAACAAGGTGCGGGGGCGGCAGCGGGCACGTACGGAATTGCCGGCGCGTTCATGGACTTCGCGGGAGTGTCCGGATTGTGGGACACCTACGATGCCACCAGAAAGGCGGCGGACAAACTCGACGACGCAGGGCTCGCGTTCGTGCATGGCCTCTTTACGGCCATCATGCTCTTTGTGGCCGCTATCGCGCTCTTCTACGGCACCTTTTTACTCATCGTTCGGGGAGTATTGCTGATATTCCTCATGATGACCTCTTCGATCGCGTTTGCGAGCTACCTCTTCCCCAAGTTTGCGTCCGGTTCCTTCGGATGGAGCGCGTGGTGGAGCGCACTTATACGCAATGCGGTCTTTGCGCCGCTCCTTATGCTCTTGCTCTGGGCCACCCTCATCGTCGGCCAACAAGCGCGGCAATTCAACACGGGCGGCGGCACACTCGGTGACCTTCTGTCCAATCCGACTAAAACGGCCGACATGAGCTCGCTCTTTATTTACCTCATTGTCATCGGCTTGCTCATTATCGCGATCCGCATCTCAAGCCAATTTTCGGCGAAGATCGGTGGCTTCGATTGGGCCTCGACCGTTACCGCGCTGCCAATCACATTCGGAGGCAAGCTCGCGGGTATTGCTGGTCGGCAAGCTGTGGGCCGTCTAGAGGATCGGCGATCAAAGGCCCTTTCGGGCGATATTAGAGAGGCGGCGCGTAATCAGGCTCTTCGTCCGAGTCCTGAGAATTTGTCGAAATTGAACAGTCTCGTGGCGCAAAAAGCCAACGCGGATACGAATGCCAGACGCTCCTTCAACTTTATGAACAGTGGCGCCGCGCAAGCGCTCGCCAAGGGTCTTGGCGTCGGCGGATTTACCGGCAAGGATGCGAAACCGCACGGATTTGCCAATGCACCCGGAAGGGCAGCCGCCGCCGCGCAAAAACAAGCACAGGAGAAGGCGGTCAACACCGCTCTTGCTTCGGCGCGCAAAGACCTGAAACAAGAGGATGCGGACAAAAGGGCTGCAGCGGCGCGTGCTGCGGCGGGAGCGCCTCCGGCACCAAAGACAACGCCGCCCGGGGGTGGCACAGGCGGAAAGACGCCGCCGACAGGTGGGGGACCGAGCGCACCGAAAGTTGTGCCGCCTGGAGGAGGGGCGAAGCCGCCGGCAACACCGACTCCGAGCGGTCCGAAGCCGCCGGCAACACCTCCGACGACTCCGAGCGGTCCGAAGCCGCCGACAACACCCCCGACAACCCCGCCGACTCCGGGCGGACCGAAGCCCACGGGAGGTGGCGTCCCGCCTCCGCGTGCTGCGGTACTCGTCGAAGTGCCCGTGCTTCCAAAATCAAAAACCGAGGGGGCTCCGGCGGGTGGTGGAGGCGCAGGCAAGGGAGGTGGCGACGCCGAAAAGGCGGTCAAACAGGCCGCCGAAGCAGCCACACAGGCGCAGGCGCAGGAGCGCGCGCGCAGAGAAGTCGAGAGCAACGAGAATAACCGCAACGCAAGAGAAAATCTCCGCCTCCAGCGCGAGGCAGTCAATAAGCAGGGCGAGGTGGCGAAGAAGACGGTCGAGGCCCAGCGCGACCAGCTCAACAAACTGGGCTCAGAATTGAAAACCCTGAATACCAACGCGCGTGCCGCCGAAGACAAGAAGACGGTCATGATAAAAGACTTCGAGGAGGGCCGTATCTCCGAAGAGCGTCACCGCCAGCAGATGAAGGAACAGGACGAACACATCAAGCAGGCCAAGGCGCTCGTCAAGGCCGTACAGGAAAAGGTGGACGAGATCAACGTGCCCGTTACCGAGGCCGACAGAGAGCTCCAGCGCGTGGAAAAAGAGGAGCGCGAGCTCGATTCCAAGCTCGATCGCGAGACGCGGGTGCGCGCCGGCGAGATCCTCAGTGATATGCAGAAAACCACGCAGGCGATGCAGGAATCCGCAACGACAGCCAAGCAAGCGCAAAAACAACTCGCCGACTTTATGCCGAAGACCGTAACTGAAAGCACCGAAAATACGACCGTCATCAAAATGACGAAAGATCAGCTGCGGCAGCAGGGCAACAAGCGCCTCGCGGATATTTTCAGAACGCCGCCACAAAAACAAGCGGGAAATGACAACAACCCCAGCTCGTCTTCCAATAAAGCCGCATAACTATGGAAACAGGTAATAAACAACTCAACGATAAATTGCAGGCGCGCTTCACCGAGCTGCCGAAAGTGGTGCAAGACGCCATTACCTCGGCCGAGGTGGAACATCACCTCCGCCGTCTCGCCGATACGTACAAACTCCACATTGATCAGTGGCAGCTGCTTGAGAACGAGGTAATGCTCACGCTCATGGGATTCCTGAAACCCGAGGAGCTCGAGGGCAATATCAAGCATGATGTCGGACTCGATGCCGAGGTATCGAAAAAGCTCGCCGATGATATTTCAACGACGGTCTTCGAGCCTATCCGAGCCGAGCTTGAGCGACAGCTGGAACATCCCGATGCAAAAGCCGTGCAGCTCAGCACAATGGACGCCTCGCGCAAACAAATGCTCTCCGAAGAAGGGAAGACGGCCACTGCACCCGCGACGCCTCCCGCAGCAAAACCGGACGGGAAAGCGCAGCGCGCGCCGTTCTCGGAAACCTATGCACCAAAAGCGACGAGCGTGGACCGTAAAGCCGTCGAGGGCGACCCGTACAGGGAACAACTCGGGTAAGTAGTTAGTAGTAAATAGAAAATAGTAGAAATGCAGGATTTCCACTTCTATAGACTATAGACTATTTACTATTTTCTTCGGGGTATAATTGTTTTATGCAGTTCCAAGTCCCTCAATTCATCGAGGTCGAGGACAAGATATTCGGGCCGCTTACGTTCAAACAATTCATTTATGTCGGCGGCGCTGTGGGAGCTTCGTACATGTTCTACCGCGTTCTGCCGCTTTTTGCCGCAGCGCCGCTCATCGCCTTGATCGGGGCGCTCGGAGCGGCGCTTGCGTTCTTGCCGCTCAACGGCCGACCCTTTATCGTCTCGCTTGAGAGCGCTTTTTTCTTCGTCATTCACAGCAAGCTCTACCTCTGGAACAACGAGCGAAGACAGAAAAAAGGGAGGGAGGCCGAGAAGGCCGCCGCGCGCTCGTCCACCGTCTATATTCCGAAGCTCTCCGAAAGCCGTTTGCACGAGCTTGCGTGGAGTTTGGACATCAAGGAGCGCATCGCTGCAGGTATCACCGACGAATCCGAGCGTCGCAGCGCAGCGCAGCGGCCAGAGAGAGAAGACACGCTCGCAGTGATCAAAACGTCGCGCGAAGCGCAGAGGGGAAGCCAAGCGAGTGCCCCACGTCCTGCGCTACAGCCACAATAATATGCCCTCGACCACATCACCCACATCATCGGTACGCGCCAACACGAAATCGACGCAGGAATTCGTGCCGGTGTCTGAAGTGCGCGACGGCATCGTGCTTCTCAAGAATGGTGACCTGCGCGCCATTCTGCTCGCTTCATCACTCAACTTCGCGCTCAAATCGGAAGACGAGCAGACCGCCTTCATCGTGCAATTCCAAAATTTTCTCAACTCGCTCGATTTTTCTTGTCAGATATTCGTGCAGTCGCGCATGCTCGACATCCGCCCGTACGTGGCAACGCTCGAAGCGCAGTACAAACAGCAGCTCGACGACCTGATGCGCATCCAGATACGCGAATATATCGAGTTCGTAAAAAGTTTTACCGAAGCGGCCAACATCATGACAAAGAACTTCTTCGTCGTCGTGCCATACTCACCGATATCGCAGGTAGTGAAAAAAGGTCCCTCTTCGCTCTTGCCGGGCTTTGGCAAAAAGAAAGAAAATACCGAGGAGGCGAACAAACTTTTCGAAGAGCAGGTCTCTCAGCTTGAGCAACGCATTGCCATCGTGCAGCAGGGAATGGTGCGCATGGGCGTACGCACCGTGCAGCTCGGCACCGAGGAAGCGATCGAGTTGCTTTACAAGATGTTCAATCCGGGCGAAGAGGGCAAGCCAATGCCGCTGAACCAGTAAATAGATGATAGTAAATAGAAAATAGACCATGCAAACCACAAAAAATCAGATCCTGACTACTTACTATTTACTACTTACTATTTACTAGTATGGCATTCCTCGATTTTCTCAAAGGCAAAAAGAAAGACGACTCTGACGTGCTGCCCGTCCTGCCCGAGGAGATCTACCGTACCGGCGTACTCGACCTACAGGATGTGATCGCGCCGCACGCGCTGCGCGTCTCATCGCGCGAGCTCGATTTGGGCGAGAAGATCGCGCGTACGTTCTTCGTCATCTCGTACCCGCGCTTTCTCACGACCGGATGGTTCGCTCCCATCATTAATATGGACAAGGTCATCGACATTTCCATTTTCATCCACCCGATGGACACCAACGAAATGCTCCGCAAATTCCAGAAAAAGGTCGCCGAGGTACAAAGCCAGATATCGCAGCGTGAAGAGAAAGGAATGGTGCGCGATCCGATGCTCGACACTGCGTACACCGACCTCGAAAAACTGCGCGACTCGCTCCAGCAAGCGCAGGAGCGCATATTCGAAGTGGGCCTCTATCTCACCATATATGGCAATGATGCCGAAAATATCGACAAGGTGGAGACCGAGGTGCGCTCCATCCTTGAATCACGTCTCGTCTATATACGCCCCGCGCTCTTCCAGCAGGAACAGGGCTTCCGCTCCATGCTGCCGCTTGCGATGGACGAGCTCGCGGTGCATACCAAGCTCAATTCCGCGCCACTCTCATCGATATTCCCGTTCATCTCCTTCGACCTCACGTCGGACCGTGGCATTCTCTATGGGATCAATAGACACAACTCATCACTTATTCTCTTCGACCGCTTCTCACTTGAAAATTACAACTCAGTGACCTTCGCCAAATCAGGCGCAGGCAAATCGTACACGACCAAGCTCGAAATATTGCGCTCGCTCATGTTCGACACCGAAGTCATCGTCATCGACCCGGAACGCGAGTATGAGTATCTCGCCGAGACGGTCGGTGGACGCTACTTCAATATTTCGCTCTCGTCGGAGCACCACATCAATCCCTTCGATCTCGCCATCCCGCGTGAAGACGAAAACCCGTCCGATGTGCTGCGCAACAACATCATCACGCTCGTCGGACTATTCCGCATCATGCTCGGTGGCCTGACGCCGGAAGAAGACGCCATCATCGATAGGGCAATTACTGAAACGTACGCCCTCAAAGACATCACTGCCGACGCGAATTTCGCACAGATAGAGCCGCCGCTCCTCTCCGACTTCGGGCTTGTACTTTCGGGCATGGAAGGGAGCGAATCGCTTTCGCAGCGCCTCTCCAAATACACGAGCGGTACGTGGTCGGGTTTTATGAACAGACCGACCAATGTGGATATGAACAAAAAACTCATCGTCTTTTCGGTTCGCGACATGGAAGACGACCTGAAGCCGGTCGCCATGTACATCATTACGCACCACATTTGGAATACCGTGCGCAAAGAGCTGCGTAAGCGCCTCCTCGTCATCGACGAGGCGTGGTGGATGATGAAATCGCAGGACACGGCGTCCTTTCTTTTCTCTATCGCAAAACGCGGTCGTAAATACTACCTCGGCCTCTCGACCATCACACAAGACGTCAATGACTTTTTGCAATCGCCATACGGTCTCGCCATGATCACCAACTCATCCATTCAATTATTGTTGCGTCAGTCGCCCACATCAGTCGACTTGGTGCAAAGCACGTTCAAACTTTCCGATGAGGAAAAATACCTCTTGCTCGAGAGCGATGTGGGGGAGGGGATCTTCTTCGCCGGATTGAAACACGTCGCGATCAAAGTCATCGCCTCGTACACAGAAGATCAGATAATCACTTCCGACCCGTCACAAATTCTCGCTATCAAAAAGGCCAAACAAGACCTTCAGCGGTCGCAAGACGCCGCGCTCGATGAGGGAGCACAGAACGACGCCGCAGCCGCCGCCAACAAGGTGGCTGCGGCAGAGGTTGCCGCTGCTGCTGCTGCCGCGGCGCCGCCCGTAGCTGTTGCCGCGCCCGCTGCGGCGACACCGAGCGCCCCTGTCCCTTCGCCGGTACACGCAGCACCCGGCTCCGACACGGCACCGGTAGGGGCCAAAATGTCATCAACAAGCATCTCATCGCTCAACTCTTAATGCTCATGAGCGGGTATAATTACGAGATGGTTTCTCTCTCTCGCGCCGGCTTTCTGTGTGTGCTCGTTTTCGTGACATTCTTTTTCGCTCTCACGGTTCATGCTCAGTACGATCCGCCGGGCATCGAGGGCTCGGTGTTGATCGACATGACGCCGCTTCATCCGCACTCGGGTGAAAAGGTGCATCTCACGGCGCAAAGCAATATCAATGACCTCAGCACGGCACTGCTCACATGGACGGTGAATGGCAAAAAATTCTCCTCAGGTATCGGGCTCACACAGATCGACGTTACCGCAGGAAATCTCGGTGAATCGACCCAGGTGACGCTCGACGCGAACATTGATCCGTACAAAGCCACCGCTCATATAGCGATCACGCCGACCGACGTGGATATTCTGTACGAGTCCGATTCTTTTATTCCACCCGGATACAGAGGTCGCGCGCTTCCGTCGGCGGGTACCAATGTGCGCGTACAGGCTGTGACGCGATTTGTGCGCCCCAATGGCTCACTCGTACCCCCCGAAAGTATCTTGTATGTGTGGAAAAGGAATGATGCGGTGCTCGCCGACATTTCGGGCTTCGGCAAATCGTCTGCGCTCATTTCCGCGCCTCAGCTCTTTAGCACCGACGTCATTTCACTCGAAGCGCGGACGTCGGATAATTCGTTCTCGGGAGTCGCGAGTGTCTCATATCCCTCTATAGAACCCCAGCTCCTGCTCTATGAAGACCATCCTCTCTTCGGGCTCATGATGCACCGAGCGCTCTCTACGCAGACGTTCATTCCGGAAAGTGAAATGACCTTCGATGTGATGCCGTATTTCGCGCAGGCAGCCGGCGTGGCCGACCCCTCTTTGCATTATGTATGGCGCGTCAACGGCAAAGACGTCGCCCCCGATCCCGTACGTCCCAACGCACTCACGGTGGACGCGGGCAAATCCGCCGGCACCGCGCTCGTAGATCTCGGGCTCACGCGCGCCGACAATATTTTTATGAATTCCACGCAATCATGGAGTATTTCATTCTCCTCGGCGCTGCGCTCGGGCACCAGTGCCACAGGCATCGAGGGTCCGAAGAATCCATTCGACCAAACCACACAATAGTATGCAGCGCACCAATTCTATATTTCGATACATTGCACTTGTCATGATCATACTCGGGACGATCGGTCTTGGTGTCTGGTACTTTTTCCTGAAAAAACAGGATAAGGTTACCGAGAACACTGATGTGGCCCGCGGTTTCGGGACTTCAGCTCCGTCGTTCCATGGTGGCCCGACCGGCAGCACCTACCAAAACATCCTCACCGACATGACCGATGGTGGGGCAAGCGTGCCCGCCAGTGATTCTTCCGCGCCTGCTGGCGCGCCGCCTCAGCTCTGGCACGTCTCGGCTAATCCGACGGCGGGAATGGGTTTCGTAAAGAATGGCACGCGGCTGATGTTGTATTTCGTCGAGCGAGCGACCGGTTATGTGTTCGCGGCCGATACGGACTCCGCGGAGCTCGTTCGTATCAGCAATACATTGCGTCCAAAAACAAGTGAGGCGATCTTTACCGCAGACGGTTCCGTTATCGAACGCTCCATAGGGGATACCGGTCACATCGAAACAATGGCGGCCACGCAGGCCACCTCGACGCGCGTGCGTCCCGAGGGGAGAGATATCTCTGCGCCGCTCGGTGGCAAAACACTCGAGAGCGATATTATATCGATCGCCGTTAATCCGGTCGCGAACGAATTCTTCTATCTCGTATCCGCACCGCCGGCCGGTATCATCGGTATCCGCGCGCCGTGGAACAATAAAACCCCGAAGCGCACCTTTTCCTCCGCGCTTTCACAGTGGCAGCTCGAGTGGCTCGCGGACGGTCGCATCATCCTCACGCAAAACGCGGCCGACAGCGTGCCGGGCTCAAGTTTTGAACTGAGGAGTGACGGCTCGCTTTCTCCGCTCGTGCAGCATGTGAGCGGCCTCACGGTCTTGCTCAAATCGGGTTCTCAAGCGCTTCTGTACGGCACCTCGGAGGGCGGCGCACTCGCCATGTATGCAAAAGTTGATGCAAAATCGCCCGCGATCAAAATCCCGATAAAGACGATCGCCGACAAATGCGTCTGGGCGCCGGGCAAAGACCCGGTAGCGTACTGCGCGGTGCCACAATCGATCTCGCAGGGCGAGTTCATCAATTCGTGGTATCGCGGCGCACTCCATACTTCGGATTCTCTGTGGCGGGTCAATGTGAGAGATGGCAGCGCACAGCTCCTCTTCACACCCGCGAGCGCGAATGCGACCATCGATATCGAGCGACCACTCATCGACGAGAGTGGTAAACTCATCACATTCCTCAATGCCGCGGACAAATCACTCTGGCTGCTGCGCCTCATCACGAGCACAAGCACGCCAAGCACACAATGATATGAAAAACATTCTGAAAAAAATAATGAAGTATGTGTATGGTATCGAACTCGTCATGTTCCAAGCGTACGTGCAGTTCCAGCCGCTTGAGAACGTCGACCAATCGTCGAAGCTGACGAATTTATACAATTCGCAAGGCGCGGGATTCGGCACCTACATCAATCGCATGTTCGAATTCGCACTCACAGTTGGCGCTATACTCGCCGTGGTACGCATCGCCTACGGCGGATACCTCTATATGGGTAGTGAGATGTGGACATCGAAAGGGAGGGCAAGGGAAGTGATACGCGACGCGGTCGTCGGACTCTTACTTTTACTCGCGATCTATCTCATTTTGTACCAGATCAATCCTGAGATCCTCAATCTCAACGTCTTGCGCGGCGTAAGCGCGGCGCATCCATAGCTTTGTTTGAAACAGCTGGACGGTAGCGAGTCTGGGCGGCAGGAAAAAATGATTTCTGCGTCGAGGTCTTTGGCCGACGGCCGCCGTAATTTTTTTGCGGATATTTTGCAAATAAATTAGGGACGGACTAGCGGCGAGACGTAGAAATCATTTTTTCCTGCCGCCCGCGAGTGGAGGATTTCAAACAAGTTAAATCCCTGCGGTGTTGTCTGTTGTATATTTGATCACCACCCGGCGATTCCGACCCTCTCCTTGTGATTCGGTTTTTATATTAGGCGCGTCTTGCAATGTGGTGTGCACGATAAGCCGCTCATAGGCGCTCATCGGGGAGAGTTCCACATCGTATTGAAATGAGCGGGCGCGCTCTGCCATGATCAGAGCCTTGGACTGTAGGTCGCGTATCTGCTTGCTGCGATAATCATTGACGTCGACGAGGAACATAAGACCTCCCGCCTGCGCATGCGGGTCTTCGCCATCCTTCGGCGGCATTTTCTTTTCGATGATCCTCTTCACCAAAAAATCGAGTGCGTGCACCGTGTCCCCGTGCGCGCCGATGAGTGATCGTGCATCATCTGTCTCGATCGCAAAAATCGTCTGACCGGCTATTTCGGTGCGCGAGATCTTGGAGTAGGAGACTCCTATCGAGTCCAAGAGTTCTTTGAGAATTTGTTCGACAATTTCCATCCCGTCTGTGTACCACAGAATCCCTTGCGGGCCAAGGGTTTCTCTAGTGCGCCTTGTCGAAACGTCGTCCCGAAGCGTACTCCTGCAAGATCATAAAGATATTGCTCGTTACCCAGTAGAGCGGCGCGGCAGCGGCTATGGTGTACGAAATGACGCCGATGACGAGTGGGAGAATGTAGCGTGCCTGAATATCGAAGCTCTTGGCCATGTCGTTCGAGAGGGTGGCTTCGGTCGCGCTCTGTTCACCCCGCGGGCCCATCGAGAGCCGTGTATAGATGAATTGAGTGAGGGTAACGAGCGCGGCAAGCACGATATTGTGTTTCGCAGCCATGTCAATAAAGCCGAAAAAGTGCATGTTGACCGAATCCGGCGCGTGAACGAATGAATAGAGAAGTTTCGGGTCCACCGCAGGAAAACCGCCTCGCGCAAAAACCCAGTAGAGTGCTATGAGTATCGGCAATTGGACGAGGAGCAGGCCCATACTGGCGAAGGGATGCACCCCGCGCTCCTTGTAGAGTGCGAATATAGCCTTACTTTGCTCCGCGGAGTCTTTTATTTTCTTTTTCACCTCTTCCACTTCAGGCGCAATACGCTTCATCGCAAGTTGTGAGTCGACAGCGCGGCGGGAGAGGGGATAGATGATGAAACGTACAAGTATCGTAAGGAGTACGACTGCAATACCCATGTCGTGACTGGGCACGATACCCACCAAAAAGACAAGCCCGTTGTAAAGCGGGTCGTAGATAAAGGTACTGAATATGGAGGAGATCATGTTTGATGTATCTTACCGCGCATCTGACCGCAAAAGAAGCTCTGCTATCTGTGCGCTGATGTCCGAAAATAATGCCGTAGCGGCCTCTTTTTTTGCATGAAAAATGTAGGTTGAATGGGAACTGAGCGCGGAGCAGTGCCGTCTTATTGCTTCGCGACACCGTCGCTCTATGGTATTGCGCACCGTCGCCTTCAAAGCGACTTTTTTTGAGACGACACATGCCGCTTTCGGCCCCTTAATATCGGAAGGGAGTAAAAAGACGGTCAAAGAAAAGAGGGTGCCGTGCACGCGGCGCGAACCGGCTTTCGGGAGCCGTTCAAATTCCTCGTGCGAGAGGCGTAGGTGCTTGGGCATCTAGACAGAGAGTCGTGCGCGACCTTTGCGGCGGCGACGTGCCAGAAGGGTACGGCCACCCACGCTGCGAGAGCGCTTTAGAAAACCGTGTGTTTTGGCGCGTTTCCGCTTTTTCGGCTGGTATGTTCGTTTCATATACAGCATAGTAAATAGAAAATAGAAAATAGCAAATAGTCCGTTTTTGGGTGTGTTTTTTGCATTTCTACTTACTACTAACTATTTACTATTTTCTGTTCCCTTATCCCCAACTAATCCACACACTATAAACAGTTGTCTGTCGAGAGGATTTTAATTCACAAACCTTTTATCGAGCGTATAATGAGCGAACTTTGCGCATGGCTTGTATATGATCACCAACCGTGAATTATGGCAGAATGCGCTCGTCCAAATTGAATTGGGTACCACAGAAGCTTCTTTCCGCACATGGTTCCGCAATACTGATGTGATAAGTCGTGATGCTGGTGTTGTACATGTCGCCGTCCCATCCAAGATCGTCAAAGAGTGGTTGATGGAAAAACACCACAAACTCATCTTGAAAGCGCTCCGTAGTATCGATACTAGTATTCGCACGGTGGAATATGCCGTACACCGCTCTGTGGCACCTATCGCCGACCGAAAGCCGCAAAAACCACCACCCACTGAGAACGCCTCGCTCGACCTGCAATCCCTTTATATAGACAAGCGTGACAATCTCAATCCGCGCTACACTTTTGATACCTTTGTGGTCGGTCCGTTCAATCAGCTCGCTCACGCTGCCGCCAAAGCGGTGATCGAGCGACCAGGTCTCGCATACAATCCACTTTTTGTGTACGGCTCGACGGGACACGGCAAGACACACCTTATACAGGCCGTGGGAAATCACTTCAAAAAGACACATGCCAATAAGAAGGTGCTTTATGTCACATCCGAGCGTTTCGCGGTGGATTACATCAATGCGGTGCGAGCAGGCCGCGCCAACAACTTCAAAGACCAGTACCGTGCCTACGATGTGCTTATTATGGACGATGTGCAGTTCATAGCGAACACCGAGAAGACACAGGAAGAGCTCTTCCATCTCTTCAATGCCCTCCATGACAACAATAAACAGATAGTGTTCTCAAGTGATAAACACCCGACGCTCTTACCGGGCTTTGAGGATCGTCTTCGTGGGCGCTTCTCCGCTGGTATGATAGCTGAGATCCCCGAGCCGGATGTAGAGTCTAGAATAGCCATAATTAAAGCCAAGTTAGAGCAACATGGCTTTTCCATCCCGGACGATATCGTCCAATACATTGCTGAAAATGTACGGGGTAACATCCGTGAACTCGAGGGTGTGCTCAATATGATCGTCTGTAAATCCCAATTAAAAGGAAAAACCATCTCTCACGCCGACGTCCGCACACTCATCAAACATAATGTGAAACCGAATCGTGGTGTTTCCATCGATGAGGTAGTGCGACGTATCGCCCAATACTATGAGATCGCTGAGAAAAGTATCTACGAGAAGACCCGTAAGAAGGAGGTGGTCAAACCCCGACAAGTGATCATGTACATTCTTCGTGAGGAATTCAATGTTTCGTACCCATCGATAGGAGAGAAGCTCGGTGGCCGCGACCATACGACTGTTATCCACTCATGCGAGAAGATAAAGAAGGAGATAAAATCTTCCTCCTCGCTAGAACAAGAACTTGATCATATCCGCGCACTTATCCACGCATAATACTTAATAACTATGTTGATTATGGGTGGAGAACGAAAGAATAAGTATCGAACAATGTTGATAAAAATTTCTTCCGTGGGTCTGTTCACACCCGTTCCGATCCTATCAAAAACTTTTCAACAGTCTTAAAATACCGAATACGCGCACGTTTCCTTGATAAAAATGATTTATACACGATATACACAGCCCTAGTAGTAATAAAAGATATTTTATTTAAAGGTATGAAGATCAGTACAACAAAAGAAAAATTAATACAGTCAGTGATACTTACTGAGCGAATAGCGGGAAAGAAAGAATCACTCCCCGTACTTTCTTGTATCTTATTCGAGGCGGGCAAAGACCTCTCGGTACGTGCGACCAATCTGGAGGCTGGTGTCGATGTTCATATTACTGCGGATATTACAGAGAAAGGTTCCGTAGCTGTACCGGCCGGCGTACTTTCACAAACCCTCCGCTCTATAAGCGGGGATAAAATATCGCTCAAAACCGAAGATTCTAATCTTATTATTGAAGCACACGGTACCCGCACGCTGATAAAAGCTATTCCCCACGATGAATTTCCCGTGCTCGCTGCGGAGAGCTCGAAAAAAAGCCTTTCCATCGTGCGCGAGCGATTTATCAAGGCGATCCAATCAGTCTCCTACGCTACCTCACCTTCAATGATCCGTCCGGAGCTCGGTAGTGTATTCGTATCTATAGAGGAAGGTACTATTATCTGCGCGGCTACCGACTCATTTCGCCTTGCAGAGAAGAAGATACCGAGTGCGGCAGGGAAGGATAATGTAGAGCTCCTGATCCCACTTAAACATGCATCCGAACTCATTCATATCCTTGAAAAGCTCCAAATCGATAAAATTGAGCTCACAGCAGATGATTCGCAGATGGTAGTTAGTGCGGACAATGTTCGATATGTTTCGCGCGTTGTAGACGGTAATTTTCCCAATTACAAAGAGATAATACCAAAATCTTTCACGACTGAGGCAACTTTGTTAAAAAACGACTTCTTGGAAATGCTCCGTAAGGCGAGAGTATTCTCCGGCAACGACCAATATGTCGGTCTACATCTGTACCCAAGGCGCAAGATATTCAGCGCTACGGCCCAAAACGCAGATGTGGGAGAAATGTCGGATTCGATAGATGCCGCTCTCTCCGGCGAAGATGTGGATATCAACTTTCATATAGGATATTTGGCGGATTGTCTCGGGACGATTGAATCCGATTCGATCACACTCAATTTTTCGGGTGTAGGACGCCCGCTTGTGATACGAGGAGTTTCCGATTCTAGTTTTACATACCTTGTGATGCCGTTGAATCGTTAGTTACACATCAAATCATTTATTGCACGGTAAATGAAACAGTTTTTTCTTGTGGACCATTCGATGTTTGTGCAACAGCTCGCAAGAAGAGGGTGCCGCGGGCAGGAGGAGAGAATGAGATTGCAAAAGGTGATTGATCAGATGTACCAATAGCGCCACCATAGAGATAGTACGTAACACTTGAAATACGCACCCCTACTTTTCCTACGATATTTGTGGTTATTTTATTACCCCAAAGCACCGCACCACCATCCATAGGAGATGTGATGGAAAAGTCGGTGGCACTTTGTATCGGCCCACTCAGAATGACCGGTATTGTTGAAGAACTATTTAGAGCAGCCAGTCCGGCCCACACTTGCACAGGGAATTCCCAATATGCGAATTGCGGATCGGCCGTAGGATTTGCCGGTGGTCCACCGCGTGGGTTGTCCTTGTCTACCCAATAAAGTATTTCGTGAACACCCTTCGAAGGATCGGTGTTCCAATTACCTGCCAGCACAGGAGGGATAGAAGCATTGGCCTCCGGCGCGGGCGGCACGAACGAATCAGAAGGATATTTTTCCATCGCGTATGCCATAAAATCGTGCCACATCGGTGCGATAATGAATGCCGCTATCTTTTTTACCATCGGTGTGTTGTCGTTGTTGCCCGCCCATGCACCGACAGCGATACCCGGTGTATAACCCATGATCCACACATCACGGAAATCGTTGGTCGTACCGGTCTTATCGGCTACATCATAGCCACGGAAATAGAGCGGTGAATCCGCGCCGAATTCGGGCGTGCGGGCCACATTATCGGAGAGAATGTCATTGATAAGACGTGCTATTTGCGGTTCAAGTACTCGCGTGCTCTGGTCCTCGTATTGTTCGAGAATATTTCCACCCCTATCTTCGACTTTCAATATCCCCGTAGGCGGATTTCGGATGCCGTCGTTGGCAAAGACGCTATATGCACTCGTCATTTCAAGCAGATTTACCTCGCCACCACCGAGCACGAGCGTGAGTCCATACTGATCCGCGTCGCCGAGAGTGGTGATACCCATATCCGCGGCCGTCTTTATGGAATCTTTGACACCCGCGAGATAGAGCGTCTTTACCGCAGGAATGTTTTCCGATTGTGCAAGAGCGTTGCGAAGTGTCATCGGACCCTTAAAAGAACCATCGAAATTGCTTGGTGAATAGCAGGGCGGCGTATCACTTGCGACATCGGTCGGTTCACAATGCGTGGAGAATTGCGTTTGGATGTCGAAGACGGTCGTGTCGGGTGTATATCCTTTTTCGAACGCTGTCGCATAGACGAACGGCTTGAAAGACGAACCAGGTTGCCTATTGGAAAGCGCGACATTAACCTTACCGTCGATGGTGTCATCGAAATATCCTTTGGAGCCGACCATGGCGAGCACCTGCCCTGTCTTTGGCTCGACGGCGACGATACCTTCATTGGACGCGTTGAATGATGAGAGCATAGTAGGCGAGAATTTAGCCACCGTCGCTTCAGCTTTTTGTTGGAGATCATAATCGAGCGTGGTCGTCACATGGAGACCACCAATATTCACCGCATCGGCGCCGTATTTATTTTCAAGATACTCACGTATATAGAAGACGAAGTGCGGCGCCTTGATGCCGGCTTCACGCTCGTCTTTGAAGACAACCTCTTCAGCGAGCGCTTTCTTGTAGTCATCATCAGAAATAAAACCTTGCGCCTTCAATTTGTTGAGCACCGAATTTTTTCGTGAATCGAGGTCCGCGCGGTGGTTGCCGTACGGTGAATAGTAGGTGGGGGCTTGCGGGAGCGCAGCCAAGTACGCCGCTTGTGCTACATCGACATCTTTTGCATCCACACCGAAATAGTATTGGCTCGCTTCCTGCACGCCGTAGATGGTACCACCATACGATGTTTCGTTGAGATATGTTTCCAAAATCTTATCTTTGGAATAAATGCGCGCAAGACGGAGCGAAAGAATGATCTCTTCGAGTTTGCGCGCAATGGTTTTTTCCTGACTCAAGAGCGCGTTTTTCACGACCTGTTGTGTGATCGTGGAGCCACCCTGCGCGTAGCCACCCTGCGTGAGGTTTACATAGAGAGCGCGGGCGAACGAGAGCGGGCGAAAGCCTGCGTTGGTATAGAATGTCTGATCTTCGACCGCAATGGTCGCATGTTGGATATATGGTGATATCTGATCGAGCGGCACCGCGGTGCGGCGCATCGAACCATGCACATCGTAGAGCACGATATTGCCGGTCCTATCAAATATCTTGGTAGATTGCGCGACCTGCCGATTCTCAAAATTATCTATAGAGGGAAGGGGAACGAGGGTCGCCCAGACCACGCCCGAACCAAGCCCGATAAAAACCAGAGCAGCGATCAGAAGAAAGGCGATCTCGAGCCATAAAGGGAACCACGAAGAGCGCGGTTTTTCTCGCCGCATCCAAGAAACTACCATACGATTCCTTTGTATTGTAGCTTTTTTCGCACTTTTTTCCTAACGCCTCACATGCGCAAGATGTGTGAGCGCGATCGCGATCGCGTCGTACTCATCATCGTGCTTTATAATTTTTTTGAGGCCCAGTAATGCTTTGACCATGGTGGCTACGGCGTGTTTATCCGCGCTTCCGGAGCCTGCCACAGCACTTTTCACTTGGCCCGGACCGTATTCGCTGACCGGAACGTCGTACCGCGTGGCTGTCTCGATAAGAGCGCCGCGCACTTCCGCAACACGCATTGCGGTCTTTTGGTTCTTTTGGAAATAGAGCTTCTCGATCGCAAGGGCATCCGGCGAGAATTCTTGGATCAATCTCGCGCAGGCATTGGCTATTGCCGCAAGCCTATCCGCGAATTCATCGGTGCTCGAAGTTTCCACGCAATCGGAATACACCAGTATTTCCTTATTGTTCTCCCGTGATACGACAGCGACACCACAGCGGCCATATCCCGGATCAATAGCAAGCACACGCATATGTGCAGTATATAGGCAAAGAAAAGAGCCCGGATTTTTCCGGGCGTCAGTTCATTCGTCTACAATGCAGAGAAGTTCGCGTACACGCGGCTCGTAAAAGCCGCTGACCGCCCGTCCTTCGATAAGAAGGTGCGGCACACCGCGCGCTTTACCGCGATAGTGTTCTTGGATAAGAGCCCTCTCCTCATCATCCTTCGGGTGTTCGATATCGACCGATTTGAGATCAACAGCATGTTCACCTAAGAATGCAGTTGCTGCACGGCAATACGGACACCACTGCGTCATGAACATAATGACTTGCGAACTCTGGCATGAAGCCTTGGCGTGCGCATTCGGGACGAACGCGAATAAACCCAGCAGTGCGAGAAGTACGAATTTTTTCATCGTGGACCTCCTATGACTTACCGAACAGTACTTAATTACTCGGCGTTTGTATAGACCTCTTGCACATCATCGTAATCGTCTATTTTTTGCATTATCTCCATGAGCTTCGCGTCGTCCTCGGGTGAGAGGCGGACGGTCGTCTTTGGCACATATCCTTCGCCTGTTTTTTCAAATGCCCAGAGCGCGCTCCCCGGCGCGGCGAGCGCGAGGCCTATTTCGGAGAGAAGATGTTTCATTTCCTGCGCAGTGCGGTTGCGGCTGTCGGTGAGCGTGTCGATGATGATGGCGCAGCCGCCGGGGCCGTATGTTTCGTACGAAATGGATTCGAGCATCGCTGCGTCGGCGGAAATTCCTTTTGCAACAGCGCGGTCTATCGTATCTTTGGGCATATTAGTTTTCTTAGCAGTTTCGATGAGCGTGCGGAGCGTCGGGGAATTCACATCGCCGTTGGCCTTCTTACTTTCTATCGCGATGCGTTTGCCGAGCTTGCCCCACACCACGCCCTTTGCGGTATCATTGGCGCCCTTTTGTCGCTTTATCTGCGCCCACTTGTTGTGTCCTGACATGCAACCCATTCTATCTGTCGAGGATAGTGAGGGCAATGCAGGCGCTTACGCCGGCATTGCCGAGCGGCGCAGACAGCAAAGGCGAAGCCTTTCATAGGAAGCGCATTGAAGAGAAAAGAATAAAGAAAAGCCCGGCAGCAAAGCTGCCGGGCCAAGATCAGAAACACAAACGGTTGGCATCCAAACCGAGTCGTGCGCAGACTCCAAAAAAGCGTGCACCGACCGGATGGTCCTTGTCCTTTAGAACTTTGTCGATACGAAAGCGGGCTTCAGATACCGCATCCGTATTATTGAGCTTGAAGAACGAGACGAGCTTTGCGGAACTCATTCCCCGAAGCCGAGTCAGAAGAACGATCGCTATCTGCCTGTCAGCCGCCGATTGTCCCTTGTGCTGAGGCCGAAAGAGTGCCGAGCGATCGTTGCCGAATTCATCGGCCACCGCCTGGAGTATGTCGTCTTGCGAAGGGGTCTCCAGTGCGCCTCTTTCTCTGTTTGGCGGCAGCGGCAAGGGTTTCGGCGCCTGTGCGGGTCTGACCCAAGGGTCCACGCCGAGTTTTCGACAGACATTCTCTGCTCTCGCGATCAGCGGATTTTTTTTGTCTTCGAAGATACGTCGAACTTTCTCTTTTGTCTGATGAATGGAATTATCGGTTACCTTGAAAAGGTTTGCGATATCCGATTGTTTGGACCTCAAAAGCCTGAAGATGAGATGTATCGCGATGTCACGTGCAGGTCGCGGGACGTGAGATTTTCCCGTGCCAAAGAGACTGTCTACCGACACCGCGAATTCCGCCGCCGCTTCGCGGATGATCGCATCGACAGTGACGGGCGAGGCGGATGCTCCTTGCGTCGCTCTTTTGGACGCTTTTTCCGGTGGCAAAAGTGTGTTCCTTACTTTCTCCACGCGCCCCACGAATGGGTCACTCGTCGAGCTCAACTGAGCACGCTCTATCGCGCGTCGTATCGCATTCTTGGCGAGAGGCACATAGACCTGGATGTCATCTTCGCGCAGATGCGGAATGACTTTTTTGTCACCCATCAGAGCTGCCGCGACCTCTCTGGCAAGAAGAGCGTCTCCGGAGTCCTGTTCGACATCCTTCAGAACGTCCAATGTAAGTCCGAAGTCTTTGCCCACGACGTCGAGAACCTTGTACGGGCTGATCGGCTTTAACAACGATGCCATCCTTGCGCCGTCGAGCATGTCACGCTCCACTGTTTGAGTTGCTGTTTGGACTCCAGTCTTTCTACCAGAGGAAGACGTTTTAGGCAATGTTTTCTGTCTTTAGACAAGCCGCTGTTGCGCGGGCGGAATGTCGGCGCCGATGTGCTCGTACCCTTTCTTTGTCGCGACACGGCCGCGCGGGGTGCGCTCCAGAAGGCCGATCTGCATCAGGTAGGGCTCATGCACCTCTTCTATCGTGGCCTCTTCTTCGGAAAGCGCTGCGGCGATGGTCTTGAGCCCGACCGGCCCGCCGTTGAATTTCTCTACGAGGAGCCCGAGAATATCGCGGTCGATCTGATTGAGGCCGAGCTCGTCGACTTCCAGCAGTGCGAGCGCCTTTTTAACTGTTTTTAGGTTGAGCGGTTCGCCGTTGACCTCAGCGAAATCGCGCGCGCGCTTCAGCAAGTAATTGGCGGTACGCGGCGTCGCGCGCGAGCGGCGGGAAATTTCCGTGAGCGATTCTTGGTCTATCGCGATGCCGAGTATCTTCGCCGAACGCCTCAGTATCTCGGCTATTTCCGGCACGGAATAGTACTGCAAACGGAACGTGCCGCCGGAGAAGCGCGAACGCAGCGGCGCAGAGAGCATGGAAATGCGCGTGGTCGCAGAAATAAGCGTAAATGGCGGCAATTCGAGCTGCACGGTGCGCGCCGCCGGCCCTTTGCCGATGACGATATCGAGCACACCGCTCTCCATGGCCGGGTAGAGTATCTCCTCGATGGTGCGATTGAGGCGGTGTATCTCGTCGATGAAGAGCACGTCCCCGGGAGAGAGATTCGTAAGTATTGATGCGAGATCGCCGACGCGTTCGATGGCGGGCCCCGACGTGGAGCGCAGTGATGCGCCTATCTCTTTGCTCATCAAATGCGCGAGCGTGGTCTTGCCGAGTCCCGGCGGGCCGTAGAGCAGCACGTGTTCCGGCTGGTGGTTGCGGCCCTTGGCCGCAGAAAGGAGAATGCGAAGATTTTCCTTTATGGTCGGTTGACCCACGTATTCATTCCAATCAGCCGGCCGCAGCGCCTGATCGAGTGTTCGTGAGCTTTTTTCGCCTTCTTTTTTCATGGAAATGGGGGTTGTCTGGCTTCAAAAAATGAAGGAAACAAGCCCTGAAATGACTTAACTGATGCTATTGACAAACTATATTAGCGTGATACACTACCGATAGATGCGCTCTCAGCGCATTTCTCATTGTACTCCAATCGAGACGTGCAGTATCGGGCGATGGGTAGCTTCTCCACGGACGACGGCGGTATTTCACTCCGGTGATATCACGGCCTCCATCCACAGGTCCAGGTTGCAACTTTTTCTACAAAAAGCATCGCCCGATAGTGCACATCTCTATAGAAGTTTCGATTAAGGAACTCCGCGCACCATAACACCCGATTGCCAGCACGCAATCGGGTTTTGTGGTATAAAAAGTTCAGTTGAGAGCAATTGCATCAAACTCGAAGGAGTCATCCATGCGCCCCACAAGTCCTAAGCGAATGAGATCTATCGACCCAATCTCGTCGAGGCTGTGGAATTCATTCGTGAGGCCGTATGTTGGTCGAAGTCTTACGCGAACTGCGGAAATGGAACAGCAGTTCCGATCTGGCCCGATGCCCGGATGCACGCATCCCGTCATAAAAAAGATCATCTCCAATGGAACCGGTGTAGATGGATTTCAGGCAGCTATGATGACGTGGAGTTATTTGGCGGCTCTCTGTCGCTTCCATGCAAACAAGCTTCAAGCGCGATAACTTCGGAGCCACTCTTATGAGTGGCTTTTTTCATGTGATCATTTCGAGCAAAACTTCGTCGGTGAGGTTGACCATGCGAGAGAGTTCGTCGTAGGAGGTGACACCTTGGAGGACTTTGACCGCGCCGTCTTGCGCCATGCGGCGGATGCCTTGATGACGCGAGGCGAGCCATATCTCGCGCTCGGATGACGTGCGGTGCACCGTTTCCTCTATCTCTTTGTCCATGAGCACGACCTCGACGACCGCGATGCGGCCCTTGTAACCGATGCCGCCGCACTTTTCGCATCCGACCGGTACGTACATCAAGCGACGGTTCTCCGGCACGGACTCGGGATGCGGAATATTTCGCAGGAGCGGCTCCAATATCTTTTGAATATCGTCGGTGACCGGCGCTTCTTGCCGACAATATTTACAGAGACGGCGCACGAGGCGCTGGGCCATGGCCACCGTGACTGCGGCACCCAAAATGTCGGCATTCACACCCATGTCGATGAGGCGGGGGAAGGTGCCGGCAGCGTCGTTGGTGTGAAGCGTGGAGAATACCAAGTGACCGGTGAGAGATGCATGCACCGCGGTCGACGCCACCTCGGCGTCGCGGATCTCGCCGACCATGATCACATCGGGGTCTTGGCGCAGCGTGGAGCGCAGACCTTCTGCAAACGTGTAATTCTTGGACACCTGCGTTTGTACGATGCCATTGAGGTGATATTCGATCGGGTCTTCGATGGTAACCACCTTGATCTCCGATGTCGTGACCTTGGCCAAGAATGCGTAGAGTGTCGTCGTTTTGCCGGAACCTGTCGGACCCGTATTCAATATCATGCCGTTGGGCTTGGCGAGCTCTTTGTCGAAGATCTCGACGAGGTATTTGTCGAAACCGAGCGCGTCCATCGGGAGCGCGATAGTTGACGGGTCCAAAATACGCATAACGATGGTCTCGGCGTAGTTGCCGGGGAGTACGGATGCGCGAATTTCTATTTCTTTTTGATTGACCATGATGGAAAAGCGGCCGTCCTGCGCAGAATTTTTTATATTGAGCTTGAGGCCCGAGAGAAGTTTCAAACGCGAGGAGATGAGGCTGTAGGTGGGGAAGTCGAATTTGTCCACTTCGATGAGAACGCCGTCGAGACGATAGCGCATGCGCACATCATCTTCTTCCGGCTCGAGGTGTACGTCGGAGGCGCCGAGCTTGAGCGCGCCGGCCATGATGATCTCGAGAACGCGCGAGATGCGGTGAGTATCTTTGCTTCCTGCATGGCTATTGATCTCCACCTTCACATCGTCGAGCGTCTTCAGTTTTTGCAGCATTTGCTGGATGGTGTCGTTGGAAAGCGTGAGGACGCCGGCCTCCGTCTCGGTCGCATACGAAATATCGTGATAGCGATCCCATGCGTGCGCGAGTGAGGCTTGCGAAACGATATAGCGGCGCACGGCGTAGCCGAGCTGCTCGAGTTTGGCGATCTGTTGCAACGAATCGGGGCGCTCCGGGGCGCGCATGGCCACATGGAGGGTTTTGTTGACCTTGTGAAAAGCGGCAGTCTCGGTGGCGCGCGCTTCGGGTTCGGCAATAAGGCGCAGCGCATCGGTATCTATGGAGTGGCTCGTGAGGTCGATGTACTCGACGCCGTAGCGCGAGGAGAGTATTTCTGCCAGTTGCTCTTCTTCTTTTTTGTGCAACTCGCCGAGGCGCTCCTGCGATTTTTTCTCGTCGAAGACGGTCATGTCTCACCATTGTAACGTATGGAAAAGAAAAGCGGCGCGAAGGCTTTAGCCTTCGCGCCGCACGGCCCAATACTTCACGGACAATTCCTGCGTCGGTCGATATAGCCCTTGATCCGCACCCCGGTTCCCATACCAAAAAAGAATCCGGAGAAAATGATAACGACGGCGAACAACATAACACCGACCCATAAAGCGTCGGGATGCATGGTCATGATCCAGCCAAACAGCACCACGGCGGGCGGCACTTGCCCCAAAACGAAGAACCATCCGAACCAATTTCTGCGGTCATCTTCCATCAGGTCAGGGCGGTACCCGCACCATCCGCCAGCGATCAGTGACCACATTATGCACAATATCGGGAAAAGCATGTTGCGCCTCCAAAGTTGTCCTGCAGTAATCCTAGCATCGCGCGGTGAATGTAAAAAGAAAATCGGCGCCGTCGAGAGTGAGGGCGCCGATCTATCGAGGTTTGTGGCGCAGGAGTCTGACGATACCCGCGACGAAAAATCCTATTACGATGGCGAAGAGCCATGTGGCCAAAACTTTTGCGAACACGGGACTAAAAAGCCCCGGCCAGCTACTGAAATAGTGCCAGATGAGAGTAAACACGATGAGCATGACAGCAAGCGCCGCACATTCCACCCAAAGTGTCCACCAAGAACGCGCTTGCCCGGTGCCGATCATGTATGCGGCAGATATGAGTGTCACACAGCTTGCGAGAAGCATTTTCCCTCTCCTTCGAGATAACCGACGGTAATTCTATGTCCTCTCAAGAATCTCGCAATGATGCAAAAGAAAAGCGGCGCGAAGGCTTTGCCTTCGCGCCGCGCGCTCAAGCAGCTCGTATGTATCGCACCACCTGCCACAAATACACTGCTAAAATCGGCGTAGTCCACGCGCAATAGCATTGGACGGTAAGTAGCAAGTACTCCCACAGCTCTTGGGGGGCTGGCCAATCCCAAAGTCGCATGACGATCACAGGCACCGCAATGCCCGTAAACGTATAAGAAAGAAGAGCGATACCGTCTCCCTTTCTCGAAGGCGCATCGAAGGGGCGTTTTGCGACCATGCGTGCCGCCCCCAAACCCACTAGGAAGGCAAAAGCCAGCGCGACGTACATGTTTTCCTCCGTTGGTTAATCTGCCGCCATACTACCTGTCGCCGAAGGGAAGTCAAAAAGGTACAATCATCGCATGAACGCCAAGGAATTCGTCCAGATGCTTGAGCCGCGCAGCGACCATGCGACCGTCATCACGCTCTCGGGCGAGCTCGGGGCGGGGAAGACCACCTTTTCACAGAAGATAGCCGCGGAGCTCGGTGTGACCGAACAGGTCACGAGTCCCACGTTCGTTCTCGAAAAGATGTATGCGCTCCGATGGCAAAAATGGAAGAAGCTCGTGCACATCGATGCGTATCGCATGGACGACGCCAAAGAATTCGATAATGGACTGATGAAGTTGATCGATGCAGACCCCCACAACATCGTCCTTATTGAGTGGCCCGAAAAAATGGAGAAACTTATTCCGGCGGATGCTATCCGCGTGCATATCGACATTGAAGGCAAAGAGCGTATCATCTCGATAAATGGCGAAAAAGCAGGCACACTCGAAATCGACTAAGCGTTCATTGCTCGTCATCTTGGACGCACACGCGATATTGCATCGCGCATATCACGCGATACCGGATTTCTCATCGTCCAAGGGCGAGCCGACCGGCGCGCTCTATGGACTCACTTCCATCCTCATCAAGCTCGTCGCGGACCTCAAGCCGGATTACATCGTTGCCGCGCGCGATCTGCCGGATAAAACACACAGGCACAAAATATACGAAGCGTACAAAGCGACACGCACAAAAGCCGACGACGAACTCATCGCACAGCTCACGCGCGCACCTATCGTGTTCAAAGCGTTCGGCATCCCGCTCTACGAAAAGAGCGGCTTCGAAGCCGACGATGTCATCGGCACGATAGTGGAAGATTTAAAAAAGAACGGTGACGTGGAGACGGTGATCGCGACCGGCGACATGGACACGCTCCAACTCGTGAGCGAAAAAGTCGCTGTGTACACGATGCGCAAAGGTATTCAAGACACCGTGCTCTACGACGAAGAAGCCGTGCGCGAGCGTTACGGATTTGGCCCTGAGCTCGTCGTCGATTACAAGGCCCTGCGTGGCGATCCCTCAGACAACATTCCGGGGGTCAAAGGTATTGGTGAAAAAGGTGCGACTGAGCTCATAAAGGAATTCGGCACCACTGAGAACATGTATGCAGTGCTTGAGAAAAAACCGCACGACTTCGCAAAGAAAGTGACGCCGCGCGTCGTTGAGTTGCTGAAAGTCGGTAAAGACAACGCGTTCTTCTCCAAAAAGCTCGCGACCATTCATCCCCACGTGCCCATAGGTTTTGAAGTGCCGGAGAAACACTGGAGCATGGCCGACCATGTGGAATCCATCGCCGCAATGTGCGACGAGCTGGAATTCCGTACGCTCAAAGAGCGCGTGCGCGCAGCGGTAGCCACCAAGGAGGAAAAAGCCGCTCCGGATATAGCACACCTGCCCGCTGTCGACCCGACCACTCTGCGAGCCACATCCATCGCACTGTGGCTTCTGCGCTCCTCCATAAATAATCCGGCTCTCGAAGACATCCTCGCGTACGGAAATACCGACGATTTCGAGACGGCGCGTACAAAAATATTCGACGACCTGAAAGCGACCGGCAGATTGCAGGAAGTTTTTGAAACGATAGAAAAGCCGCTCATCCCGATCGTTGAAAAAATGCGGAAAGACGGCGTATTGCTCGATGTGTCGTACCTCAAAAAACTGGCCAAAGAGTACGGCAAAGGGCTTGCCGAGATAGCGGGACGCATCTATTTACACGCGGGGCATGAATTCAATATCAATTCTCCCAAGCAGCTTGGCGTGGTGCTCTACGATGAGCTGAAGATAACGCCTGAGCGGCAGAAAAAGACAGCGGGCGGCGCTCGCACGACGCGCGAAGAAGAACTCGCAAAGATGGCACACCTTCATCCGATAATCTCCGATGTGCTCGCGTATCGCGAGTTGCAAAAATTACTCTCTACCTATATCGAAAAGATGCCGCAGCTCGTAGACAAGGAAAACCGTTTGCATCCGGAATTTTTGCAAGCCGGTGCCGCGACCGGTCGCATGGCTTCGCAAAATCCCGGCATCCAAAATATTCCCATCAAAACGGAGAACGGGCGTCGCATCCGCACGGGTTTCATTGCCAAGGAAGGCTTTGTCATCGCGTCCATCGACTATTCGCAGATAGAATTGCGTATCGCCGCAGGACTCTCCGGCGATGAGAAGCTCACAAAAGTTTTTAAAGACGGTGGCGATGTGCATACCGCGGTCGCGTCGGAAGTTTTCCATGTGCCTGCGGAAAAAGTGGATAGGGAAATGCGGCGACGGGCAAAAGTCATCAACTTCGGCATTCTCTACGGCATGGGCGTCAATGCGCTGCGCGCCAATTTGGGTGACAACGTCTCGCGCGAAGACGCTGCGAAATTCTTGGCGGATTATTTTCGTGGGTACGCAGGCATCGCTCGTTACCTCGAACACATCAAAGCCGAGGCGACAAAGAACGGATATACCGAAACACTTTTCGGCCGTCGCCGATATTTTCCCGAGCTCAAATCCGCGCTCCCGAATCTGCGCGCGCAGGGCGAGCGTATGGCGATAAATGCGCCCATCCAAGGCACGTCTGCCGACGTCATCAAGCTCGCAATGATAAAAGCCGACGCACTCATCGAGGAAAAAGGCTGGCGCGAAAAGGCGCATTTGCTCCTGACCGTGCACGATGAACTCGTTTTCGAAGTCAAAAAAGAAAACGCGACTGAAATTACAAAAGCACTGAAAGAAGTAATGGAAACAGCCGTTTCAACGAGCGAGCTGCACGGAGTTCCAATAGTTGCCGAAGCCAACCTCGGGCCCAATTGGGGAGACCTGAAGCGCATCTAATATGCTCCACTTTTTTACCGGCACCGATAGGCAGAAAGCGAAAGGCGAAATGGACGCTGTGGTGAAAAAGATCGCGAAAAAAGGGACGGAGGTCGTACGCATCAGTGATGCGAACGCACTCGCCGACCTCTCGGCCGCGCTGCAGGGTGGGGGCATGTTCGCCATCGAACGCATCGTTGTCCTCGACAGTGTTTTTACGAATGAGGAAATGCGGGGCGCAGCTATTGCAGCGCTCCCGATGATGAAAAAATCCGCGGAGCATTATTTCATGCTGGAAGAAAAACCGGATGCCGCGACGCGAAAGCAGATCGAAAAATATGCTGAGGATTCACAAAAATTCGACGCGCCCAAAAAAGCGGACAGCAAAAGTATTTTTTCACTGAAAGACGCGCTGCAGCGTCGCGACAAGAAGGCGCTGTGGGTGGGATATCAGCGTGAGCTTGCGACCAATGCTCCGGAGGCGATACATGGCGTGCTCTTTTGGGCGGCGAAACAAATGCACCTCGGTGCCCGCGCGGATATCGAGAAGATGCGAGCGGCAAAGATCCTCGCGATACTCGCGGAATTGCCCCACGAAGCGCGGCGAAAAGGGGTAGAGCTCGAATATGCACTTGAACAATTTGTCCTGTCCGGGTCGTGATATTATTTACAGCAAGTATGCGAGTAGGCGCGAAGCATTCTTTTGCCGTTATCGCATTGTTGCTCGGCGCGGTTTTTGCTGCGGCTCCTTTGCTCGTGCAAGCCACGGGAATGGAAGCCGACATGCAATGCATTCCTGCCATTCCTCCATGCCCATGCGGACAGATCATGGGCCAGAACGGGTGCATGGCCGGCAACAACAAATATCAATGCCCCTGCGTCGATACGACCAACGGCGGCACGACCATGGGCAAGTGCGATGCGACCATGCATTGCCACGGAGATTCGTTCTCGGGTTCAGCCGGTCAGCCGGGCGGCTCGCTCGGCATGGATCAGCTCATGCAGGCTTTGCAGGGAATAATGAAAGCGCTCGGAGGTGGTGGGGGCGGCGGTGGAGGTGGGGGGGGAGGCAGCGGCAGTGGCGGAGTGCCGAGTGAATACACTGGCACCCCCAATGGTGGATGCCCCACGTACTATCAGGTCAATACGCCGACCTCGACCGATCCGTGTGCATACTACGTTCCGGATGGTTCCAATTACCAATTCAGCACGGGCGGCACCACGCTTCCCGCCGGCTCGTACTACGACCCAAGCTCCGGCGGCTACTATGTACCTACGGGGTCGAACTCCTCCAATAGCTCGACAGGCGGTTATGTGTACGTCCCGCCGGAGGCCAATTTGCAAGATTATTTGAATAACGGCACCGGCAATACCAACGCGGGATATCAGCTGCTCATCGGGGCCAGCGGCAATGGCTCAGCATCAGGTGTGGGCGGTGTGTATGGCGGCAATGGCGCAGACGACAGTAACGGCGCTTTTGGCGGTAACGGCTCCTTCGGCGGTAACAGCTCCTTCGGTGGTAATGGTGCTTCCGGCGGCAACGGCTCTTTCGGAGGCAATTCAGCTGCGGATAACGGGTCGGGGACTGGCGGCACATCTGATCAAGGCGGGACAGGTGCGACAGGCGGGGCCGGAGACAACGGTTCTCAAAATCCCGCATTCGCGGGCAACCCGAATCTTCGCGTTACCGGCATGCAAAGTCTCATCGATGCGCAATTGCAGGGCGGCATACGTGGCAACATCGAACTCGGCCAATGGGGCGCCACCATCAATGTCATGAACGCCGATGCAAAAAGAAATATCGCGTACTCCGGTTTCTACGGCGGCGCGAGCACTCTGCCTTCGGGCCAAACAGGCATCATGGCGGCGCTCTGTCGCAATAGACCGTGGGGCAGCGGCGGGTTTTTCTCGAGCCTCATTCCGAGTAATTTCTTCGACGCACTCTGTGCATGGCGCGGCTATCAAGTGGGCACTCCTCCTATCGCTTCATCCACGCCACCCACACTCCCCTCAGGCCTTATTCCGGTAGGAGGTCAGACGATACGCAGTGGTACGAGCGCTGTGCGCGCTACGCCGGCTTCCTCCACGACCCGCCCTGCCATTCCTGCCACTCCGGCTGCGCCCGCGATACCGCTTCCGCCACCCCGCGCTGATATATGGGCGGTGCCCAGCATCGTGCCGATAGGCGCGCGCACATCTATCTACTGGAGCTCGCGCAACGCCTCTTCGTGCCTCGTCACGAGCCCCGACGGCTCCTTCCATGAGACGCGGCTCGTCGGCGCGGCCAACACCGTGCCCATCTCCGGCATCACCGTATTTACCATCACATGCCTCACCGCCGACAACCAAAAAGCCGTCGCTTCGGTTACGGTGTTCTTGAAGTAAGCTGGAAAAAGTCGCCGTTTTGAGTAGGATAAGCAAATCCGCCCATAGCTCATTTGGTAGAGCAGCTCCCTTTTAAGGAGTTGGTGGTTGGTTCGAATCCAACTGGGCGGACTCGACCGCATAAATAAAAATCGCCGGCCACGTGGACCGGCGATCGTGTTACTGCGATTCAGTGCTGCGAGCGAAATTGAACAGCTCAGTGATGAATGATTGCTCCTCGGCTGAGTAAAACGAACGTACTCGCTGCCAAGTTTCCGCGAACTTCTGACCGTGCTTCGGCAATGAAAAAGCCTCTATCGCGTCGGCGACCACTGTGGCCATGAGGTCTTCATTGAGGGCTCCTGCGGCATGCAGTTGATATGCCTGAACGTATCGCTGCAAATAGAGTCCATAGTGAACAGTACCGCTTTGTTTTTGTTCAAGCCCTAGCGGTATCTGGGCTAGCTGCCACTGCATCGTGGTCTGCAATCTAAGCAGCTTATTTTGTTCCTCAAGCAACGACCTGATGCTTATCAAGACATTCGTATCATTGGCCATCACCCACTCCTTTTATTGATGCCCCAAGCACTATACTACAGCGGCCAATCGATGGCGAAGGCGCCGGCACCGGTCACGACGAGCGAGACGCAGATGACGAGGAGGAGTGCGCTCGAGGTGCGCGAGAGCGGAATGAACTCCGGATAGCGGCGTTTCCAGATGAGCGCCTTTAGCGCTGACACTGCGCCGAGTATCGCAGCGAGCTGCGTGTAGAGTCCGAGCAAGAGGCCGAGCGAGACGATGACGGAGAAAATCGCGGCCATGAGAGGGATCCATTTCGTGCGACCCACTATCATCACGTCAACTTGAGCGAGCGTGTCGCGGTGCGACCAGTAGAAGTAGGCAAGCTGTCCGATAACGATCGCCGCGGCGAGCCGCAGGAGCGTAGCGGAAAGGGGAGAGAGAAAGAAGAGCTGTGGGAATAGCGATAGAAAATGCATGCGAAAAGTATACCCGATATGGTAGTGTGCCGCCATGAACGAGATAGTCGTCCTGCTCCACAACATAAGGAGCACGCACAATGTGGGTTCTATATTCCGCACTGCAGATGCGGCCGGCGTTTCGCGCGTGTATCTCACCGGTTACACGCCCGTGCCAGTAGATCGGTTCGGCAGAGCGCAAAAAGATATAGCCAAAACAGCGCTCGGGGCGCAGGAGTTTATTCCGTGGGAATATTTCAAGTCACCAACGAGTCTCATTTCGAAGTTGAAACGCGAGGGATGGTATATTGTCGGCGTGGAACAAGACAAAAAATCCATCGATTACAAAAAATTCAAACCAAAAAACAAAACACTTTTTATTTTCGGCAACGAAGTCGACGGTATTCCAAAAAGTTTGCTCTCAAAATGCGATCGCATTATTGAAATTCCGATGCGTGGCAAAAAGGAATCCTTGAATGTTTCAGTTGCAGCCGGCATTATTCTTTTCTCAATAAAATAAAAGAGCCGTGGGTTTTCCACGGCTCGTCGCTGTTTAGTAGCGCCAAAACGTCAATCGCTGCCACCAGCGCCGCCAGAGTGGGACACCTGGCCCCCAATAATATGTGGGGCCCGAAGCGTGACGGCGGTAAAGGTCGGTTACGTACTGGGCAGATTGCTCCCGATTTTCGATACTAATTTCCGATCCCGGAGCGGGCGGCCCAAAGACCATATCAACGCTTTTGCGAAAGTCTTCCCGCTCTTCGGGAGACCTTTTCATCTCTGCCCACAACTTCTCGATTCCCTCGTCGCGGTCTTCCTCGGCCATTTTTACCTCCAGATGTTCTTCCCGCCCGACACTATCTCTAATACGTCAGAACGTCAACCGTGCGGCCTTCCTGGTCGAGGAGGCGGATGATGTCGTGAGTATTTTGCCAGAGGTCGCGCGGACTGTTCAGATACACGCGCCAGAGGTCGATCTGGAAATTGGGGTCCGTGCGGAACATTTGCACGCAGCCGTTGTAGGAGAAGGTGTTGGATATGTACGCTTTGCATAGCGGGGAGAGCTCGGGCGGAATGCTTTTATTGAACGCGCAGTGCGGGAGCGATTGGATGTAATCGAAACATGCGCTGCCGTAGCGCTGCAAATTTTCCGGCGTCTCGGGAAATACGAGGGTAGGATCGGGGCATGCGCGGTTGAGATCGGGATGGAAATTTTGGTACTGCTGCAAGTAGCCCGTGCAGATATTTTCGCGGAATGACACACCCACGGGGGATTGGCCCGAATTCACGATGAGGCGGCCGTCGGGATTGAGTACGACGACCTGCAGCGAGTTGATGATGCCCATCAAAAAGGGCGAGGCGGCGGTAAGGATGGGTATGCGTGTGCCTGTCACGGCGCTCTGCAGCGTCCAGCCGTTGAGGTTGATGGGCGCGGTGTTGCCTGCATCGGCGTGCAATTCGATGTATTCAGAGCTTGGTTCGCTTTCTGCGGCGCCGCCTTGACCGACTATCTCTATCTGGCGCGCGTGAGGCGATGGATTGCCGAAGGTTTTTGGATCGATAGTGGGTCTTGGTGAGGAATTATCCGAGGGCTCGGTATAATCCGGCTCATTGCCGATGTTGTTGGCATCTTCCTGATACTGGGAAAGGTCGGCTCCCTGCGGCGCATTTATTTGCCACGGCAGCGCCATGGTGCCGCCGGTCGAGGTCGAGGATGCGTCGCCCAAGATGAGATCGATCGGATTGCTGAGCCTGCTTGCTGCGAGCTTCATCTTGCCCCACCCGCCGCTCAAGAACCACAGCGCGACAAAAGCGATGACCATGAACACGAGCAGAAAAAGAAGGATGCGACGGATCATGTCGAAGTAATTATACCTTCACGTGCGCGGAATGCGCCTTCATTTTGCGAAGTTCTTCCCGCGCCACCTCGGCGTCGCTCCACGGGATATTGGTGCCACGCGGACCTTGGATGGTCGGATCGGTGCCCTTGCCGGTGATGAGTACCACGTCGCCCGGGCCCGCGAGCTCGAGTGCGTGCCTGATTGCCGCGCGCCTGTCCAAGATGACCTCGGGCTCGCGGTTCATATCGCGCATGAGCTGCTGAATGATGACATTCGGGTCCTCGTTGTACGGGTCTTCATTGGTGAGGATCACATGCGCGCATTCACGCGAAGCCATCTGGCCCATGACCGGCCGCTTCCACGTGTCGCGCCCGCCGCCTGTGGCACCGAGCACGCAGACTTTTTTCTTGGCCGCATACGCATGATAGAGCGCCTTCAGCGAATCGGGCGTGTGCGCATAGTCGATGACGACGGCGAAGTTCTGTCCCTCCTCGATGCGTTCGGCGCGCCCCGCTATTTTGCTGATCTTCCCGATGCCGCGCGCGATGATGTACGGCGCGATACCCATCGCCTCCGCGAGAGTCGCTGCACCGAGCGCATTTTGCAAACTGAACTGTCCGGGTTGATGGACGAGGATGTCATTGGTCCCGAGCGTAAAGTGTCCGCCATTTTCATCCGCAGCGTAGGGAAAGTGCTCATTGAGTGAAAATGAAACAGCTTTCTCCACCTGCAGCTCCATGTATCGGCGCGATTCCTGGTCGAGCGCATTGGCTATCATCATGCGCGGTCTTTTTGATGAACGCTCGAGCTGACGGCCTATCTCCAATTTTGCATTTGCATACGCTGCGTACGAGCCGTGCGATTCGAGATGCTCGGGCGCGAGGTTGGTAAATATGAGGGCGTCGAGATGTATCGCGCGGTGGCGGAATTGTCGTGCTCCCTCGGATGTCATTTCCAATATTGCAGCGGTGCAGCCGGCTTGTACCGCGTGTTTCAAAAAACGTTGGATATAAAAACGCCCCGGCATCGACATGCGCATGTGATTGGGGTCGGAGCGATGGCCGATCTTTACGCGGATCGAATTCAAAAGCGCGGTCGAATACCCGGCCTCTTCGAGGATGGCGTTCACGAATTCAGTGGTCGATGATTTGCCTTTGGTGCCCGTGACGCCGACGACAAAAATTTTGTCCGAAGGATTGCGGTGGATGAGCGCTCCGAGATGGGGGAGCACGCGATGATACAGGCCGACGATGCCGGGCGCGATATTTTTTACGATTTTTTTCAGTGTGTCCATGTCATCGTCCGAGTAATCGCAGTGCTTCACGTAGTCTATCCGAGCCGCGCTCCACTGATGCCGGCACTTTGCGCAGCGCCTCGCGCGCTTCGCTTTGCGAATAGCCGAGCGCGCGCATCGCCTCGAGTGCCTCCTCGTCGCCCTTGAGGGCGCGTGCGCTGTCCTCCTGCGCCGTGCCCACTTTGTCGCGCAATTCGAGTACTATCTTCTCGGCCGTCTTCTTGCCGATGCCGCTCACCTTGGTGAGGTATTCGGCCTTGCCGCCGGCTATCGCCGAGCGCAGCGTCTCGACCGATGAGATATCCAAAATGGCGAGTGCGCTCTTGGGGCCGATGCCGGAAACAGAGAGAAGTAAATTAAAAAAACGCAGCTCCTCTTCGTGCGCGAAACCATACAGATCGAGAATGTCCTCACGTACCGCAGTGTGTATCCAAAGGCCGAGTTTCGCGCCCGCGCCTGCGCGCGCGAGCGTTTCTTTGACACAGAAAACCTTGTATCCCACGCCGCCGCACGAAAGGATACAATGCGTGCCGCGCACGGCGAAGACCTCTCCCTGCAAATGACCTATCATGCGTCCATAATACCGCACCGAGACTAAATGTTGCGCTGCGACAAAAAATGGGCTATAAGTAGCGCACATGGCAAACACAAGTTCGGCAAAAAAGGCAAAGCGCGTGGCACTTCGTCGCCAC
>CAZHOB010000007.1:0-45316 GCA_964534465.1 uncultured Candidatus Saccharibacteria bacterium | reverse complement strand
GAACGCGCGCCCGGCATATATGACCGCGAGACACTGGAGCGCCTGCGAAAGATGGTGCGCGAAATGCGGAAAACTGACATCGAGCCGATATTCACTTACTATCATTGGACGCATCCGCAGTGGTTCGAGGACATGGGCGGCTGGGCGAACGACAACGCTCCCATGCTTTTCGCGCGCTTCGTCGAACAAGTGGACCAGTATATCGGCGACAAGGTCGATTGGTATACCGTGCTCAATGAAACCAACGTCTACGCCAATTTCTCGTACCGCTGGGCTATCTGGCCTCCACAGCTCCACGAGAAAGATGACGGCGGCAAGGCTTACCGCGCTGCTATCTCGAATCTCGCACATGCGCACAGAGCCGCCTACGACATCATCAAGGCCGGCAATCGGAATGCGAAGGTCGGCATCGCGCACAACGCCGGATGGAACGAATCCGCAGACCCCGCTGTCAAAGCGGAAAAGGATGGGTGGAACTACGAATTCACCGACATGATCGCGGCGCATCTCGATTTCATCGGCATCAACCTCTACATGCACGGCAGATTCGATCCGGGCAAAGAGATAGAAGGCGGATGGGACGGTCACGACCCGTGCGACGAGCATCCGGTCGTCAACGACTTCCCGCCCAAAGGGTGGGGCATGTGCCCGCGTGCCATCTACGAGGTCATCAAAGAGTTTTCATACCGGTATCCCGGTATGCCGATGATGGTGACCGAACACGGCCACGCTGTACGGGAGATGGAAGATGATCGCCGCTGCTGGTATCTGTGGGAATCCCTCAAATGGATAAGCAAAGCCCTCGAGGAAGGCATCGACCTGCGCGGGTATCTGCATTGGAGCCTGATGGACAACTTCGAATGGGCGGAAGGATATGCTCCGCAATTCGGACTCATCCATATCAACAGAAAGACTATGGAGCGTACGCCGCGCAGATCGGCCTACCTCTTCCGCGACATCATCGCCGCAGGCGGCCTGACCAAGGAGATCGCACTGCAATATCGCGACCTCATCAAACATCCGCACGAGTAATTAAAAAACTAAGCCCCGATTCACGCGGGGCTTCTTATTTATGGTCTGCGGGATTCCTCGCTTGAATCCTAGTACTTCTGACTAGCAGTGCGTTTTCGGGTGTCAATCACTAAGCCTGCAGGTACGCACCTATTTGCGCAACGGTCGGGTCGCCGAAGAATGCGAGATTGGCGAGGAAAAAGAGGCCGAACATGAACGCGACCATCACGCTCGCGAGCGCGTAGTGCTTTACATGGTGGGTTCTCATTTCAAATCTGGTGACGTACCAGAGCGCAGCGAGCAGAAGCACGCCGAGCGCGTAGTACGCGTATTTGAGCGTGGATTTGGGCGACGTGAGGCCGTAGCCCCACGATGGAGCGTACGTTTTTTCTGCCGGTACATACGGGCGCACAGTGATGCTCGGGCCGCTCTGCGGCTCCGGAGCCTGCGCACTTTCACCGAGCACCTTCTGCACGGGCTTCGTGGTGGCGATGGCGAGCTCGGTCGCTTTTTTCGCAGAAGTAACCTGTGTGATCTTTTGGACAGGAGCGGGCTCTCTGAGTGGCGCGCCGAACATCTGCACGACGAAAACAGTCGGGTGGCCTTGGTAATACCCCGCCGCGGTCGCTATACCTATCTCGGTGAAATGACTGTTCATGATATTTTCGCGGTGCGAGGGAGAATTGAGCCACGCCTGATTCACGTCACCCGAATCTGAAAAGTCGACCGCGAGATTTTCACCGGCGTACTCGAAGTTGTACCCCACTTGCTTGAACCAGTACCACGAATCCAGCCCCTGCGGAGATGTGTGCGCAAAATATCCTTTGGCCGCCATGTCGTTGGCCTTCGCTTGCGCTGCCTGCACGAGAAGCGGATTCATCTTGAGCCCATTGATCTGCTCCGATGCCCTATCGCTATTGGCGAGATCGACGAGGACCGCCGATACTACCGAAGCGTAATTGGCGGATTTGAGGAGAAAACCCTGAAGGCCGGAAACGAAAAATACCGTAATGATGAATAGCGAGAACATCCCCGCCGCAGTACCGCCCGTGAGCTCTGCATACTGCCCTCTGTCTCTCGGAAGCATTTTCCGGAGCGGCGTAAAACGCTTATTGAAGCGAAAGCCTCGATACTTCACTCTTCTATTGTCTCATACAAAAACCCCGCTCTCGCGGGGTTTTTGTGGGAATATTTCCGAAGCTTTAGAGAATGGTGAGCGGACCATCTATGGCGCTCCAACCATCGCAATACGTGTCCCAGTCTACCTGTACCCACGTATATCCCTGACTCTTCTTGGGGCCATCGGTAATGGTGCCTGTGGAGCCCGCCTGCTGAATGCATTGCACCGCACCTGCGCTGGTGTTGGCCTTGTCACGCACATTGAGACCCGTGTTGGTCTGTACTCGCGTACCCACCTGATACGGCGAAGGGGCAGGCTGCGAAGCCTGCACTACCTGTCCCCAATAGAACGAGAATGCGAAGACGCCGGCGACGAGGAGCATCGCGGCTCCCCAATGATGAGACTTCCAGTGTTTAGTCATATGTATATAGTGATAATTTTTTAAATAATAGTGAGCGGCGTTTCGACCGAGACCCAGCCGTCGCAATAGGTGTCGAAGTCTACCTGAATCCATGAGAGGCCCTGTGCATTTCGCGGACCGTCCGTGACCGTTCCCTGCGCACCCACTTGCTGTACGCACTGCAAAGCACCTGCTTTGGTGTTGGCTTTGTCGTATACATTGAGACTGCTCGTCACTTCGACACGCGTACCGACCGGATACGTCGGCACTTTTGGCGCCGCACTTACGATAGTATTCTGTCCCCAGTAAAACGAGACCGCCATGAGACCGATAAAAATAAAAACGGCGGCACCCCAATGATGACTCTCCCACTTCTTAAGATTCATATATATTGACATTGTACCAACAATGTACCGTCGATAAGGCCGTGTTTTGAGCCGCTGTGGATAGCCACAGTGCCGCAAAAACCCGCCTTTTGGGCGGGTTTTTGCTGCGTTATGCGCACGCGACACTCGGATTGATTAGCTTATTGAGCGTTGGGGTTCTTGGACCATTCCACGAGCTGCGGAAGCGCCAAAGTGAGAGCCGGGCATTCGAGCAAGTTGATCTGGCGAAGGGTCGTGAGGTACACGAGACCGGTCGGAGCCGAGATGTTCCACGGCTTCAAGATGGTGTCGCTATGAGCAGCTTGGAACTTCTTGACCGCAGTTTCGGTCATATTGCCGAAGTAGCCGGTAGCCGGAAGATTGCTGCCGATGTATTTGTTGAGCAAGGCCTGCAATTTTTTGACCTGTTCGGTGTCGTTCTTCTTGCTGCCGACACGAACGTGCTTGTTCATGTAGAGTCCGCAGCTCGCGCCGAGCACTTGGCCGCCGGTAGAAGCACCGAGCACAGTGCCCACTATCGGACCATTGCCGCCACCGCCGGAAACTATCGGCCCGTTGCCGCCGGAAGGCGGGGTCGGAGTTGTCGGAGGAGTTACTACGACCGGAATGAACGCTGCACAGTCAGGATCAGCGAGGTCGACGAGTTGATCGCCATCGTTGTCGAGACCGTCAGAGCAGAGCGTAGAAGTGTTTTCAGCTACAGAGCCGACAGTGATGTCTACCGTAGCGTCCGCGCTGTCCACCGTGCCGTCATTGGCCTTGAAAGTGAATGAGTCGCTGCCCACATATCCGACATCGGGAGTGTACGTGAACGCACCTGCTGCATCGAACACAGTGAGTGTTCCGTGCGCAGGGTTGCTCGTGGTTGCGTACGTGAGCGTATCGCCGTCGACATCTGTCGCGACAACCACGCCGGAAACTGCGGTGTTGGAATTCGTGCTGACGCTCTGGCCTTGTGCGACAGGTGCATCGTTGACCGCTGCCACGTGAATGCTGACGGTCACAGAATTGCCGACGGCGCTATTGGCATCAACATCGTGATACGTGAAGGTATCGACGCCATTGAAGTTGGCTGCCGGTGTGTACGAGAACGAACCGTCGCTATTGAGTGTGAGTGTAGAACCTGCAGCTGTCGGCGTATCAAGCACGGCAGTAAGCGCATCGTTCTCCGTGTCAGTGTCATTGGAGAGCACGCCCGCAGCCGCGACCGTGAGGGTCGTGTCTTCGGTCGCATTGAAGGAATCAGCGACGGCCACCGGCGCATCGTTGACACTGGAGACCGTGAGAGAAACCGTCGCCACATTGCTGTCGGCCTGAACGTCGTTGGCCTTGTAAGTGAACGAGTCGGCACCGTTGTAGTTGGCATCAGGAGTATAGGTGTACGTACCGTCGGTATTGAGCGTAAGCTGGCCGTGAGAAGGGCCAGCGACAAAGACCGCGGTGAGCGTGTCGCCATCGACATCGCTGTCGTTGGCGAGCACGGAAGAACCGTTGAGCACAGTGTCTTCGGCAGTAGAACCGGCATCGTTGACCGCGACCGGAGCGTCGTTGACCGGATTGACCGTGACCGATTCGGTTGCAGTGTTGCTGATATTCACACCATCAGAGACGCTGAAGGTGAACGAGTCTGCGCCATTGAAGTTGGCGGCAGGAGTGTAGGTGAAGGCACCAGTGAGCACATTGAAGGACGAGAGCGAGCCATGCTGCGGAGCAGCGACTTGGGCGTAGCTCACGATGGTGTTGTAGTCGTCGGTCGCGGAAAGAGTGCCGCTGATAGCAGAATCTTCGTTGCCCGAGACAGAACCATTGCTTGCGACCGGTGCGTTGTTGACACCCGAGTTCGTGATCGTGCATGTCTTGCTTTGACCGGAAGCGATCGTGCCGGAACAACCGACCGCACTGACCTGCGTATATCCGGAAACTGCATCTTCTGTAACAGAGTACGTACCCGCAGAAACTCCCGGAAAGACTGAGACGGGTGTGCCTGTTTCAGAGCCCGCAAAACTTGCCGGACTTGGGGAGCCGATACCGGAACCAGAGACATGCATCGTGAAATCGGCAGCGGTCTTGTTGTCGACCGGATTAACGACATGCTTGATAACGGTGATAGTGGCCGGAGGAATGTTGGCCTGAATAGAGGCTGTCGCGAGATCAGAACCATCCTGACCCGAAGTATTTCCGTGGTAGACGATCACTTTGATCGTGTAGTTGCCTGCAGCTGCATAGGTGTGAGTTGCGCTCCAATTTGCAGTGAAGCCGCTCGCGTTAAAGGTCGGTGTAAATGTAACGCCAGCAAAGCTGGTGTCATACCCTGCTCCTGTGCCCCAATCGACAGCGAGGTGCTGCGTGCTGTTTGCGCCAGTCTGCGAAGCGACTGTCGCGGTGCCCGTGAGGGAGATAGCGAACGGGCCCGTTACCGTATGCGACGTGATGACCACGGGGCCGTAAGACGACGCTGCGCTCACAGTCGTAGGAACGAGAGAAACAAAAGGCATCGCTACCATGGAGATGGTGGCGGCAATTGCTCCTATGTGGCTTGTAATATGGCTAACCTGCTTTGAAATACTCATAAAATGGCTGAAAATGTGCCTTTAATGAACTCTTAATAAGTGGGCTATATATAACAGATAGACCCGTATCTTGTCAAGTGTTGGCAATATGGTAGGGTTTGGCGGGCAGAACCCTCGGCAGATATGCCGATCCACAGGCCGATAGGCCGTTCTCGATAGAGAAGGAGAAGTGCAATGGGTGTCATTGACGGCGGTTGCCGAATCATGGTGGAAGAGCTCGAGTGTGGCGCTGATGTCTTGAATAAAAAGAAGATCGCGATCGAAACGATCGTCGACGTCATTCGTGGGGCACTCCCGAAACCGTCCGGCGACGAGCTCCCTGTGAATATAGCTGTTAGTGTCGGCGGCAGATGGAAAATTTCAGTTGAGCTCGATCACAGACACAGGCCCTACTGGAAGATCGAATACCTCAACAATTGGAGTAACTCGCCCTCGTGTCTCTATTCGAGTAAGGAGGGCTACAGTAATGACGGCGTCGAACGTGTCCATAGAAATCGGCAGGCACTGATTGATGGCGTCATTGAAAGATGGACTGATCAGGTCATAGAGAGGCTGATGGTGTATGTCATGGCCGGCAAAAGCTCTTGATCACAACTGTCTTGCAGCGCGGATCACTCCGCGCTGTTCTCTTTTTAGCCGAAGGTGAAGGTGTAGGCTTGGAGGCCGGTGCCCTCTATCTCTATTTCGATTGTGTGGGTCGCGTAATTCGAATCGTCGATTAATTTATAGAGTCGGTTCATTTGAATGGTCACTTCCCCATTTGCGTCGACGTCTGCGCCGCGCGCGGTGCCGAGCGATTGGCCGCCGTCACGTGTGACCTTTATTTTGACCGGTTTGTCGGAAGCCGCCACGAAGTAGACGCCTTTGGAATTGTATTGGAATTTTAATTTCGCACCCGCGGTCTCATTCGTCGCATATTCAGCTACGAAATTCCATTTGCCAGAAAGGTAGAACATGTTGGGCTGGATGCTTGCGGGCATTGTGAGCGTTTGCTCGCCAGCTACAGAAGCATTTCCGTTGCCAAAATATTCGTTGCGCCCGCTGCCAAAATACGTCTCGGGGCTGTTGATCTTTTGCAGGTCGCTGTCGGAAACTGCGCCGGAGGGGGCAGCGATGGCAGTGGTCGGCATACCCGTGCCAAGCCGTTCGGCCCGCTCTTTGAGCGCAGCCTGTATCGCTTTTTCGGTCACGTCATAGTTGCCCTCGCCCGCGTGGTCGTAGACGATGTAGCCATCGATGTCGATGAGATATTTGCGCGGCCAGTACTGATTGCCGAATGCGTTCCATGTAGCATATTCGTTGTCGAGCACGACCGGATATTTGATGCCGAAGCTCATCACAGCGTCCTGCACATTTTTTTGCACTTTTTCAAATGAGAATTCCGGCGTGTGTACGCCGATTATTTCCAATCCATCATCATGGTATTTGTCGTACCACGCTTTGATGTATGGAAGTGTGCGCTGACAATTGATACAACTGTACGTCCAGATATCGATGAGGACGACTTTTTTGCCTTTGAATTGGCCGATGGTGATGGGTTGACCGTCCGTATTGATGTAGCCGTCGGGCTTCACGAGCTCGGGAGCTTTCGGATACATCGCAGCTTTGTGCGCAAGAGTCACGGCGAGCGCACCGCTCGCACCCGCCCCCGTGCTCGTGGCGCTCTGGAGTGCACCAGTGGACGTGCCAACGCAAACGCCGTTGCGACAACTATTGGAAGCGGGCTGGTTGGTCTGCAAAAGCTTTTGCTCGATGCCGGTGAGGTCGAAGCCGTTGTTGAGAAGCCACGCTTCGGTGCGCGCCTCCGCGCCGGTGAGTACTGCGAGACCGACGATGAGAAATAGGAGGCCGATACCGCGGCGGAACCAGCCTGTCGGCTCGATGGCTACGCCGAGGTGATCCACCAAGCGTTGGCCGGCGAGCGCTATCAATAGAAGGAAGCCGGAGAGGCCAAGCGCGTATGCAGCGAGATCGGCAAGACCCATCGCGAAACTCGCGGGCAAGACCGTGGCAAGGATGACGAAGTAGGTAGGACTGCAGCTAGAGAAAACCGGCCCGAGCGCCGCACCCATGACCACGTCGCCCCAGAAGGAGTTTTGCTGATAGCCGGTTGCCAATAGCTGGTTGGAACTACGATTCATCAGGTTTACAAAACCCAAAGAGTCCCAAAGTCTTGGAAATATCATCACGAAGCCAAAGGCGATAAGAATCCCGCCCGAGAGCGTCGTCCACACATTTGGCGGTACGTTGATGAATACCGAACTCACCTTGAGCAGCAGGGTAAAAAGCACGACCGAAAGCCCGAGCGAAATGGATATCGTGTATGCCCTATTCCTCCCACCTCCCGCGATAGAGCCGCCAACAATTACGGGCAGCAAAGGCAAAACGCAAGGCGCGAGAGCGGTGAGGACGCCCGCAATGAATGAGATAAGGAGAAGGATCACCGAGATAGTATATCAAAAAGAGAATCGCCTGTTTAAGGCGATCCGAGATTTTACGAAGAACATCCGGGCCTCACTGGTTCGCGAGTAGCCACGGCGCCTTGCCTCACGAACGCAATCATGGCTTCCGGGATCTTGATGGAATCCGCTGGGCCATACCACGCGGAATAATCCGCGAGATAAACACAGACAGTGCGCCTGTCCTTGCCCGAATAAAAATACACGCCAAAAGACTTGGTGGCACCGATACACCAGCGGATCGCCGTGTACTTCTTGCCTTCAGTGTCTTCGTCTACCACCCACTCTTCGGGCCGACGTGTTTCTTGTGGAAACCGCCGAACAAAAGTGGCGAGATCATCGAGCTGTTCGCGGCTCGGAACCTCTTTGCCGTCGTTCTTTTCGATTTCGGCGAGTAACCCTTGCATCCACGGCAATTCCTCAGACATATCTGCTCCTTCGCGGCGAACTGCCACATAGTGTTGTACTCTATTAAGCAGAGAACATGGATACCATTTCAGCGCAAGCAACCTCTGACGAGAAGCGGCTCTACCCAGTTCAACATGCTATGAGATGTCATCTCATAGCATCACATGACTCCGAATAATACTCTCTGGCTTCTTGCAACCTCTTAGAAAAAGATACATTTTCTGCGATCTCAAACCCGTCTTTTGCAAGTATGGGGCTAACATCTCTTGAAACGTAGCTCTTCAGACTTGAATATGGATATTCGATCAGCTTCTTTTCAAGAGAAGCGGGGTTATGGACCTTGCCGGATTTCCAGCCAGGCTCAAAGAGCTCTGCGGGATTGAAGTGAATGTACTGCAGGACTCTCTGAAAATATTTGTCGGTGGAAATATGGCGAGAGCGAAACGGCCGCAAGAAAAGATTCCCTGTGCGTTCATTTTTTGCATTAAAGTACATCGCGAACGCTACCCCCACCTTTCGCATGAATTTTGAAATGCCGCCGTCCGTCGTCTCCTTGATAAGAAGATGGAAATGATTCGGCATGAGACAGTAAGCGCCCACTGCGACTATCGGGTCTCGTCTTACCTCGGCAAAAGCCTTTTGGAGTTTAGGTTTGCGTTCCATAAAAAGGTCGATCGAGCTCGTGCCGTTAGCCAAGTAAAGCAGCATAAGAAACCGATTAGCATCAAGCTCGCTTTCAAAAACCGTCCTTTTGTCGACGCCCCGATTGTAACAGTGGTACCATTCGCCAAATTCAAACGGAGCACGGTTAGCCATTGCGCTATTATACTGCTATGAGATGACATCTCATAGCATTTGAAGAAATTATTTAAAGAATTCTTTTCGTATGCGCATGACGTCGTGATGGAAGCCGTCGTTTTCGCGGCGCGGGTACGGGAGATCGATGGGATAGATGGAATCCACCGTGCCTGCTTTCATCAGAATGACCCTGCCGGCGAGCGACACGGCTTCTTCGATGAGATGCGAGACCATCACTATCGTCTTATTCGTGCGGTGCCATATTTTGATGATGTCGTCGTGCAATTCTGCCGTCGTCTTCGGGTCGAGCGCGGAGAAAGGTTCGTCCAAGAGGAGAACGGCCGGATCCACAGCGAGCGCGCGAGCAATACCGACGCGCTGACGCTGTCCACCCGAGAGCTCGGCGGGATATTTGTTGCGGAAAGGCAGCATGCCGAGCATTTCGAGCTGCGCATCGGCGCTGCGCGCGATAGTGCTCTCGTGCATCCCCTCTTTTTGTCGGAGGCCGAAGGCGACGTTGTTAAAAGCCGTCAGCCAAGGAAGGAGTGCGCCCATTTGGAACGCCATCGACACATTGCGCGGTTTTTTTATCGTGCCCGAGGTCGCATCTTCCAATCCCGCGATGAGTTTGAGCACGGTCGTCTTGCCGCAACCCGATGCCCCGACCAAACAGACGAATTCCCCTTGTTCGACAGAGAAATTCACGTCGTGCAGCGCAGGGCTTTTCTCGCCGGCATATCGTTTTCCCGCGTTCGCGAATTCGATGAGTGTGTCGGCCATATTATTCAAATCGGAATCGTTGCGAATAATGGAGCAATTTTTGCCAGACGAAGAAATTGATGAGCGCTATCATGACGACCATCACGAGGACCGACGTGAGGAAGACGCCGTTTTGCGCGTTCGCCGCCGCAGCGACGAGAAAGCTCCCGATGCCGAAGAGGTCTTGCGCGGGCGTGCCATTTGGAATGTACGTATGCAGCGCCTCGGCCACGATAATAATGTTCCATCCGTCGGCGACCGCGAGTATCGAGCCCGTTATGAGCTGCGGAAAGATGGCCGGCACGACGAGCTGCCGGATGTACGACATTCCGGAGAGTCCAAAAACACGCGCAGCATATTTGATGTCCTTGGGAATGAGCTCAAGCCCGCCCACGACCGCAAAAACGATGTTCCAGAGCATGTTGAGGAAGAGAATGAATATCGCCGCTCCGTTGAGAAAATCGAATCGCACGAAAAGGAGCAGCACGACGGGAAATATCGCAAGTATCGGTATCGATTCGAATACGTCGTAGATGGGGAGCAGTAGTGCTTCGAGTGCTTTATTCCATGCCGCAAGGAGCGCAAGCGGTATGGCGAAGACGACGGCCAAAATATATGCGATGGTGATACGCATGAGCGTCGCGAGCGCGGCAGCGACGAGCATGGGGAACGAAACGGCATTATGCTCCGACGATGCACCCTGCCCTGAAGCGGCGATGACGAGCAAAATGATGAGCAGCGGCCAAAGAATGAACAGGTAAAATCGCCGCAAAAGCGAGACGTGTCGCGGATGGTGCGTGTGGCGGGGGTACCGCATTACATAGTAATTGTAGCGCGTTCTGCAGCGGCACTTTTTGTCGGTTATACTTTTATCAATGGCGCTTAAAGATACGATCGCAAGGCTCATCAAGGGAGATGTGGCGGACGACAGCGAGACACGGATCAAATACAGCAGAGACACGAGCATTTTCGAGCGCATGCCCGCGGTTGTGGTCTTTCCCGAGGATGCGCAAGACGTATCCGAGGTCGTGAAGTACGTGCACAAAGAAAAAAAGGACGGCAACAACCTCTCCGTGACGGCACGCTCGGCCGGTACTGACATGACCGGCGGCCCTCTTACCGATTCGATCTCGATGGCGTTCACAAAATACATGAATCACATCATCGAGGTCGGCAAAGATTACGTCGTTGCCGAGCCCGGAGTGTATTACCGCGACCTCGAAAAAGCTACGCTGCAAAAAAGCGGCCGTATCATCCCGTCATACCCCGCGTCGCGCCAGCTGTGCGCTATCGGCGGTATGGTCAACAACAATTCAGCCGGCGAATTGACGTTGCAATACGGAAAAACCAATCGATATATCGAGGAGCTCGATGTTGTGCTCTCAGACGGTTCAACAGCGACGTTCAAACCGCAGAGGGTGGACGAGCTGGCGCAGAAGGAAAAAGAACACACGCTTGAAGGCACGATATACCGCGATATTCACGCCCTTTTGGAAGCACACAATGATGAGATACGGGCGGCGAAACCCAACGTCACGAAAAATTCCGCCGGCTATGCGCTATGGAATGTCATGAACAGCGAGAAAGGCACCTTCGATCTGAATCAGCTCATCGCGGGCGCGCAGGGCACGCTTGCGCTCGTCACCAAAATGAAACTGCGCACCGTGAAGACCAAAGAGCACCGCGCTATGCTCGTCGTATTCCTCACCGACATCGAGGTGTTGCCCGAGATCGTGCACCGTGTGCTGAAATACAACCCCGAATCTTTCGAATCGTACGACGATCAGACATTCAAGCTTGCGGTACGCTTCATCCCGCAGATCGTTTCTCATTTTGGCATCGTCCAAATGATCAAACTCGCGTTCGCCTTCATCCCCGAAGCGCTCATGGTGCTGACGGGCGGCGTGCCAAAGCTCGTGCTGATGGCCGAATTCGCCGAGGATACGGCGGACGAGGCGCTCGAAAAAGCGCGCGACGCGCGCTCGTCGCTCGAGGGCCTCGCCGTTTCGACCAAAATAGCCAAGAGCGAAACACAGGCCGCAAAATACTGGACCATCCGGCGCGAAAGCTTCTCATTGCTTCGCAAAAATCTGCGCGGTCTGTATGCAGCGCCATTCATCGACGACCTCGTGGTACATCCCGACGATTTCCCGAAATTCATTCCGGCACTCAATGCCATAATGCGCGAGCACCATCTCATATATACGATAGCCGGCCACATCGGCGACGCCAATTTCCATATCATTCCACTGATGAATCTCGGAGATCCCAAAGCGCGCAAGGAAGTACTCGACCTCACGCCCAAAGTGTACAAACTCGTCGCATCGTTCAAGGGCTCCATCACGGGAGAACACAACGACGGCATCATCCGTACGCCCTACCTGCCGCTCATGTACAGCCCCAAGATAATAGAGCTCTTTGCAGAGGTCAAAAAAATATTCGACCCGCAGAATATTCTCAACCCGGGCAAGAAAGTCGGCGGCACGATAGCCGACATCGAGGAGTTCATGCTGAAACATCAGTGAAAAAGAAGCCCCGACACTGTCGGGGCCTTGTTTCAAACGATCAACTGCGTTTGAGAAAGATCATTTGCACGAGCTTTTGCGGGCCGAGGCGATAGACCGTTATGTCTTCCAAGCGATAACCGCCCTCGCGGCGCTTCGTTATCTCCACCTCCATTTGCTGCTTGTTCTCGAAGTGGAGATCGACGATGTCCATTCCTACTACAGTGTGCGCTGGATCAGCGATGCTGACCTTGGTATCCCACCACTCTTCTGCCGCCGCTTGTTCGTGAACCGACTCCCGCGCTCTCGCATCGCGGACATCATCCGGTGCGACACGTTCGGCAGCCTCGGGCACTTTCACTTCCTCGTTCGCACGCTCGATGATGGCCTGAAGCAGTCGCTGCCGCTCCTTGCGAATCCCCTTGAGTTTGAGCAACTTTGCAAGCTGGCCTATGTAGTTGTGAGCCGTTGACTGCGCCAATTTCAGGTCGGCCATCATCCCCCGCTTACCGCCTGCGGCGTATGCTTTTGCGTTGCGCCTCAAGGTAGGTGGAAGCTTGAGGAAGATGGCCGCGCGGCTGCTTATTAATTCCTCGGGAAAGGCGGGCCCTCTGTACTTCGTAGACGGTCGGTGCGCCAAGACCGGTACACGCGGCTCATTTTTGTGCTCTCGCCAGATCTCTACAGCCCTGTTTTTTCTCGAATCGATATCGATGCCCGAGCTTCCGATCTGCAGGTCGCGACAAATATGATGCCAGAGCTCGCCCACTTCCGAGATACGGATGCCGAGTTTCGAAGCGATGGCGATATCATCATCGCCGTGGCTCGCGAGCTCCAGAAGCCGTTCCTCCACATGCGCCAGCTTCTCCAAGTGGCGCTCGTCCATTTTCGTCAGTGCCATCGTGCCCTCTTTGAAAGTCTATGAACTGCCTCCATTGTCGGGGAGTACGCCGAAAAATTGCATGAATTGTCCTTTGACACAAAATGACAACCACCGGCTCAAAGCCGGTGGTTTCTATCTTGTCCGCCATTAGGCGGACTAAACAATGTCGGCATCTCGCGTTGGTGGTGGCGTTGATTGGCAATGTAGTTGCGGATCTGATGTTCGTTGAGACCGACGGTTGAGATGAAGTACCCTCGTGCCCAAAATGTACCTTGCGGGAATTTCTTGGTCTTTTTCTTGAGCCACATGGATGTTTTTCCTTTCATGACCTGCACTATGTAGGCCGCAGAGTATTTGGGTGGGATGGAAAGGTAGAGATGCAGATGTTCATCTCCAATGTGCCACTGGTGGATCGGACACTCTTTCCACTGCGCGATGTACTTGAACATTCGCTTCAGTTCCTGTTTGATGTACGTATCCTTCAGTACCGCACCACGGTACTTCGGGCACCAGACGATGTGATAATCACAGACCCACGTTGAGTGGGTCTGCTGGTAGAGGCGTCTATTCATGGGTTGAGAATGTTGGCTGATAAATATCGACCAACGTTATTGTTCCACGGGCTTCGCCTTTAAACGCACACCCCAGCTAAAGCTGGGGGTTTATTCTTATAAGTAGAAGCCCCGGTCTGTTGACCGGGGCTTTCGTTATGCTGCGTCCCGCGTGACTTCCTGCAGGATCCTTCGGCGATTCTCTGGATCGACACCGATGATGCCAAGCTTGTTCATAGCGGTGCTGAGAGAATTTCCCACGCTCGACATCTTGCGCTTATTGCACGCGGAGATGTCGCGCACGTCGAGTCCTTTGGCGAAGGCAATGGCATCCCGCCGGAACGACGCCCTCAATTGCAAGAAGTTCTTTTTGACGGAACTAATGTCGATGGTCTCCGGAGCAACCCTCGTCTCATGACGCCTGACATCGCGAGTGTTGCCGCGGTCTCTGCCAGATATCCCATCCCAACCGACACGTCCCCGCATTTTCGCGGACGACTCTCTGCCGGGAAGGTCGAGCGTGAGGCCATATGCCCTATAGAGCTCGACGGCTCGCTTGGTGCATTCCTCGAGTCCCATAAAATAGAGGTCGAATCCGAAGATGCAGAAAATCTCTTCTCGCTTTTGCAGAACGAGAGCCTCTTTGATGTCTATGCCCTTCGCGGTCTGCGCCACCGACTTTCCGCGAGAAAGGTAGTCGAGAACGGATATCTGATATCCGCGCAACCATCCTACACGCTGAATGTCATCTGCGAGAGTGGTCATTCGTACCTCCCTTCGATGTAACTAAAAACAACATCTCACGGATGAATTGCCGTGTCAATGACACTAGCCGATCACTGCTGCGATCTCGCGTACGATGTCATCCGGATCGTTCTGCGCCTTGATGAGATGCTTCACCGCGCCCAATTTCATGACGCGCTCGATGTCGGCTGGCTGCGACGTGTTGGAGAGGATGAGCACGGGGATGTCCTTGGTCGCTTCGGTGGCCTTCACCTTTTCGAGCACCTCAAAGCCGCTCATGCCGGGCAAGATCAGGTCGAGGAGGATGATGTCCGGATGCTCCGTTTGTAAAATATTGAGCGCGTGTTCACCGTTCTCGGCGTAGAGCGAGATGCAGCCTTCGCGGCTCAGCTTTGCCGAGAGCAGGTCGCTGAGGAATTTGTCGTCTTCGACCCACAAGATGATGTGGCCTTTGAGAATTCCCGGTTTGTTGTCACTCGATTGCTCAAAGTATTTTTTGACCTTGGCGACTACGTCAGCGGGATCGAGCTGTGATTTGACCATGTAATCCTTGACGCCGAGCGCGAGCGCGCGCGAGATCTCCACCGGCTGGCCCGAATTGGAAATAACGATGACCGGTACGTTGTTGATGCGCGTGTCCATCTGTTTGGCTTCGAGGATCTCGTAGCCGTTCATCGTGGGCAGCACGATGTCAAGGAGGATGAGGTCGGGCTTTTGTTCGCGCGCCACCTTGAGTCCCTCGCCGCCGTCGCGGATGAGCGTCGCATCAAAACCCTCGAGCTTAAGCTTTTGCAAAAGCACATCGCCGAGGAATACGTCGTCTTCGATTATAAGAATTCTTCGTGGCATCGTCATGGATAAATGTTAATTTCTAATGTTCAACATTAGACGTGGTCGGCTACCGGCAACTCGATATAGAAGGTCGTGCCGACATTTTCCGTCGTCTCAAAACGTACTTTGCCGAGGTGCTTCTCGACTATGCTCTTGATGATAAAGAGACCGAGGCCCGTGCCGTCCGTTTCCATCTTAACAGCATTCGGCGCACGGAAGAATCGTGAAAACACTTTATCCTGTTGGTTCGCCGGAATGCCGATACCCTGATCCGCGACCGATATCTGCATCATCCCCTCGTGCTGAGAGAGGGAGACCGTAACGGTGCCCTCAGGCCTGGAGTATTTTATCGCGTTCTCGAGGAGATTTTGAGTGACGGCGCGCAGGTGTTCGGGCGCGATCTTCACCGGCGGATATTTTTCTTCGGGATGCACGAAGCTGAGCTTCACTTTGCGGCGGATCGCGGCGGGCGTGACATCGGAAAAGACGCTCTCGATGAGATCGACGGCGTATGTGGCTTCGTCGGTAACGACGAATTTGCCCGAATCGAGCCTGTGGGAAATGAGCATGTCGTTGATGAGGGCTATCATGCGCTCGTTGCTGTCGTACGCCTTGGTCATAAAGTCTTTTTGCGCGTCGGTGAGCACGCCGAGATCGCCCTTCAGCATCATGCTCAGCGTCCAGCGAATGCCCGAGAGCGGTGTGCGCATCTGGTGCGTAGCTACGGAGATAAAATCTGATTTCATTTGGTCGAGCTCGCGCAGCTGCTCGTTGGCGCGCGAGAGCTCAAGGTCGCGGCGGATGAGGAGCTTCGAGCTGTGCTCCTGTTGCTCGACGAGCTGCTTCATTTTCTCGAGCAGCCGCGCCTGCACTTCCTCTTTGGGGAGATTCTCGGCATTCTCTATCGTGAACACCTGATGTAGTGGGCTGTCGTGCGGCATAAATATATTATTCGGCGAATACGCAAATGACGACGGTCTCATTGTGAAAAGCTGAATTGCACTTTTCCCTATTTTTGACTTCTCCATTGAAAGGCGCCTGCTCGCCGTACGTATAAAAGCCGATGAGCGGGGTCGTGTTGCCCACGGCTTCCTGTATCGCGCTTATCTCATCGCCTGCCCTCTCGCCAAAAAGCTTTTTGCGCGCCATGCTGTTGAAAATAATGGCGGCTTTCGGCGGCGCGCCCTCGAGCTGCGCCATCGCACTCTTCGCTGCCTCCTTGGCCACCTTGATCGCCTCTTCGCGCGAGCCGACCATGAGCTGGACCTCAGAACCTTGCGGGATCTCCGCGGCACATGTGATAGCACCGTGTTCGTCGACAGTGAGCGGGTCGCGGATGAGCATTTCATCACCGCCTACAGCCTTGATGCCGAGCGGATAGGTCACCGCGAGTTTTGCGAGCGGCTCGGAGCGCAGCGCCTTGGCCTCATCCGGTCCGAAATAGTCCTCGTAAATGGAAATAGCGGGTCTGCCGTCGAGCTCGTGCACGATTGCGCCCGAGGATCTCGTCACCTTGAAAGGAATGCCGACCGGTATCCAGCCATGCTTCACGCCCAATCCGACTTTGAATGAGCCGACGAATCCGAGCCCTACGACAGCACCCGAATACACCTTGTCATTGAGATATTGGTACGTCTTTTTGAATTGAAAATCGTCGCCCGCAGCGCCGCCCATCACGGGAAAATGCTCTCCGAGTGAATCGAGTACGCCGCACACGGTGTCGGCGCCGTTGCCCGCGAGCACGTCGGGGAACATCATAAAGGCTTTGAGCTCCTCGCCGGCCCTGCCTCTCACGTCGTCGGCCACTGCTTTCCCCGCAGTGCGCGGGCCGTTCGCGATATTCTCTCCGACGCCGCCGAAAAATTTGACCATGTCCGACTTCATAAGCATCACGACGACGGCATGTTTGTTGAGCGGCCCCGCCGTCGTTATCTCACCCGCCGTAGAACATCCCACGAGCAGCGCGCTCTTCGTAACAGAGCGCACACCCGCGAGCATTTTTTCCTGATCGTATTCGACGGATGCAAAAACAAGCGCAAGGTCTGCCTCGGTGCCGAGTTTGGTAAATGCTTCCTGTGCGGCATTGGCCCCGACGATGTACGGATCGATGCCCTGTCCAAATCCAATGCAGCTTCGAAGCATGGTGCAATCATTATATGCCACGTTCAGTGCCGACATGCCCATCTTCGTTGTGTATACAAAAAACCGCCACACTTTTGCGTGGCGGTAATAGTTATACGAACTTCTTGATGCGATGCACGCACTCGTCGCGGAACTTTTCGATGTACTCGTCGAGAAGTTCGCTCGGTGTGAGCTGCTCGGTGATGAGCGGCGTCATGTCCATGCCGAAGATAACGCTCTTTCGCTTGTCCTTTGCGTGACTCTCAGAAAAAGTAGCGTGCGCCTTGCGTCGTCCGCGAACGGCCACATCGTAGCGCTTGGCACTGAGCTGGGTCTTGAAAACTTTCATGAGCTCGCGCGCCAGTTGTTCATGCCCGCTCACATCCATGACTACTTTGTCTTCGTCGCAGAGCCAATCGAGGTCGCGCCACGCTTCGCAGCCGATGAGTCGTATTGGCCGCAATGCTCCCGGTAAACGCAAAATGGCCTCGACCACCCGCAAGAGCACGGCCACGTGCGTGTCATGTTTGTCGGCGAGATTGTGCGTATAGACCTCGCGCGGCTGCGTGCGCCGCAATATTTCCTCGATGTCGTCGACGACCGCACTCTGGCTCGCGTCTTTCACCGTGGCCGACGGATGATTGAGCTGCACCATCACGCCATACTCTCCGACGGTTGCCGCTTGCACCTGCTCCCACATGCGATGCGCGCTTATAACGCCGTCCGAAAAGTCTTTGAACTTTCCGCCGCGCGGCGAGCCGGCGCCATCGGTCACCGTCACACCCGTGAATTGCTCGTGGGGAGAGGTGAGCCCCTTGATGATCGCGTGCAACATGCTGACCTCGAGATCATCTTGGTGCGCGCCGATGCCCAGCAGTGTCGTCTGCGGCAAGAGCATGTCGAGCCGCTTCATGCCGCTGGGCACGAAGATGCAGGCATTTCCACGCGACAGCTTAAGCATCGCGAGTCTCCTTGCTAGAGGTATCTGTTCTGCGGTTACAGAACACTAATGGGCGGGTCTTGTCAACCGTGGCGCGAGCGGACGAAGAGCATGAGGACGATGAGGAAACCGAAGAGCGTCGCGGCCATGAGCGGAAATGTGATGTAGTTAAATTCAAAGAGGAAACGCACGCCGCAATCGACTGCTTTGTCGGCGGTGGCAGGACACGGCACCACCGACGTGCCACCCATCTGCAAATAGTGTTGGTACAGCGCGATGATGCCTCCAAGCGCGGAGAGCCCGATGGAATAATCGGCAACGCGAGTGTCCTTTTTCCACAGCGCGACGGCGAACAATACGACCTGCGGATAGAGGAATACGCGTTGCAACCAGCACAGCGAACACGGCGCGATACCGAGAACTTCAGAGTAGAAAAGTGTCAGCGCGCTTCCAGCCAGCGTAAGAAGGAATGCGATGAGCAAACCGTGCTTGGCCAGCCCTGCCGCCACTTCGCGTAAGTCGGGATACTTTTTTTGTAAGAAAAACAAGACGAGGAATGCCGCACCGACGACTTGGAGAAGAAGTGTGCCGAGCGAGAGCCAATAGTTGTAGAACTCTATCGGGTACATGTCCTTATTGTACCTTTGTGGACTCCGTGGACGAAGTGGCTACCGTCGAAAACGCAGTCTTCTGACCGTCGATAGTGCAACCGGAGAATGCGGCCCATTCCGCGAGCGTGTGTTCTCCGCCCATCTGTGCGCCGTCGGGGCGGATCCATGTAGGATAACTTTCTATCTTTTTATCCTTGCATATCTGCGTCTGGCCCTGGCCATCCGGCGTGGAGCATTCCACGTACGGCAAAAGCTTGACGGAAGTACCGAAGAGGCCCTTGGTGCGCTGGCAATGCGGGCACCAGAACGCGCCGTAGAAAATCACACCCTGATCCTTGATGCACATCGCGAGCTGATCGTGCTGCCCCGGCCCACTCTTGATGAAGAATGTCGAACCGACCCCAAGTACGATTATTGCAATTAGAATAAGCCAAAAAATCGTTACGCCGTTTTTCATATCGAAAGTCTACCACGGAGGATTTCCAAGAACAAAGCCCCGTTGTTGGGGCTTTAGAGTCAGCTTAAGAGCCACACGCAGGGGTATTGCCTGCCGTTCATTTTTCTTTTTAGCCGCAGGTGGGCAGCCAATTCCCATACGGACATCGGACAGAGCGTATGCTCTCTCTCATAGTTGGCCGCTGCAAACCATCGCTCGTGGGCAGCTATGCCGAATAAGAACACATAATGGGCCAGCTGCTCGGATCTTTTTCCGTGTGCAAAATCGAGAACCACCGACCCGCCACTTCGCAGGTGTTTCTTGATGGTCGCAACGGTCGCATTGCGGACGCGGTGCACGGAAAAAGCGTCCGCGGACATCAGCACTCGCTCAAAATCGCGGGGCTCTACCCCGCAGCGGGGGGCGCAGTTCATGAGCTTGCGCGATCGCACGTAGTCTCGCCCAAGTGACGCACTTTGACCGGCCCACTTCAGAGCATTGATGTACGCCACCTGTCCGCAGGAAAATCTATTGCGTTGCTTCACGTACCGCGGCATTGCTGAGCTCCCTTGTTTTCTGTGTCGAGAATATGCTCAGCGCAGTATCGTGTCAATCACAAAAGTGAAGCCCGCTTCAATGCGGGCTTTTATCTCTTGGAGATGAGCCACACGCGTGGCAGCATCATCCGTCCGACCGCGCGCCTGCGAAAGTCATTCAGGAGCGTAGTTCTCCGTACGTATGCGAGCGTGGGACGCTGCAATCCATAATTGACGGTAAGGTACGATTTTCCGCTGTCGCTGATACCTATCAAGAGTGCGCAGTGTGCTTCCCTACCTTCTTGTCTGTCATAGATGAGCTTGAGCGCCGCGACCGCCGCGCCACCGCGCCGCAGATGTTGCTCTATCTTCAAAATAGAATGATGTCTCATTCTGCGGATCCGCAATTCCCCGCGTAAACGCAGGGCCTCCTCGATCTCATCGCAATGCGCGCCATCCGGAGGACGCACATTGCACAATTTTTGGAATCTGCGCAGATCGCGCGCTCTCGTCAGTCTCTTTCCCGCCCATTTTCCCGCGTTGATCAATGCAACGGGCGCACACGAACACATATCGCGCTGTCTCATGTATCGCGGCATTGCACCATCCTTTGTTCATATCTTTACCGAGAATAGCGCGACACGGTATCGTGTCAACAAATGAAAAGGCGGCCGCAATTGGGCCGCCTTGAGGCTACTTGACCTCGTCTGCAAGGAGCATCCCGCGCAAAAACGCACTGAGCGCTTTTTGCACCTTGTCGCCGGTTTCCACGGAGAGTTTCTCCTTGTCCAAGCGACGAAGCTGCGCAAGCATCAGCTGCTGTCTTTTCTTGTCGTACTTCTTCCAGTCGACGAGAGGCTCGACCGTCCTCGAAGCTACGAGCGCATTCAACTTGTCGAGTTCGAGCACAAATCCCGCAAGGAATTCGTACCCCTCACCCGAAGCGTCGTGGAACTGCGAGGGATTGCTTTGAGTGAAAGCGCCGACGAGCGCCCGAATCCGATTCGGGTTCTTTATGCTGAACGCCTCGTGGGTCATGAGCTCCTTCACGCGCGCAAGTGTGCCCGCGTGTGGATGTGCCGCCTGCACGGAGAGCCACTTGTCGATCACGTTGGGGTACTTCTTGTACCGGTCGTAAAAATCGGCGAGTGCATCCTGCGCGTACTGCTTCCACTCTTCACGGTGAGCATTCCACGCCAACACGCTGAGCGCCGCAAGTTTATCGGTCATTCCCTTGGCATGGGAGTATTGTTCCCATACCTGGGGCGCAAAGCGAGCCGCATTTTCACCGCGCCCGAGATATCCGAGAGCCGTGTTTGCAAGCGCACGACGCGCGATCGATCGCTCATCGAGCAATACTTCGTCGGAGCGATACGTGCGCCATATGCGCTCGAATGTGCTGCGGAATTCATCGGCGAGCGCATCTGCCACGTTCTTTCGCGTTTCGTGCACGACGACCGGATCGACCTCTTCGAGCTCATTACTCAATTCGATCTGGCTCGGCAGCGCGAGCATTTCCGTCCGAAGGTCGGTCGGTAAAGAATCGTCTGCCAGCACTAAGTCAAACACATCGCCCACTCGCGCGAACGGGACGTTCCCGCCGCGAATGAGATCGAGTAGCGCATCCCGTGAAAGCTTTTTCCACGCGTCCCATCTCGCAAACGGATCAGGGTCGCTTTGCGCGAGCTTTTGCAAGCTGCCGTCGCGATACGCATGGACGATCTTCACCGGAGCGAAGCGCCGATTGAGCGAAAGTGTCGGCTCTTCCGTAAGACCCGTGAACACGAAAGTTTCCTCGGGTTTCGTAATGAGCAGCACGCCGCGTTCGCTGTCGTATGCGGGCGAATCGCTCGCCACCACCATATCGCCACTCGCACCGACAAAGCCGATGACGAGCGGAATGACGAACGGCGGCTTTTCGCTTTGGCCTGGGGTCGGCGGACATGATTGCCGCACGGTCATCGTATACGAGCCCGAATCGTACGATCCTTCGATCTCTACGACCGGAGTGCCCGCATAACTGTACCAATTGCGGAACTGCGTGAGCTCCACGCCGCTTGCATCCTCCATCGCCTTGACGAAGTCTTCGCAGGTCACCGCTTGACCGTCGTGCCGCGAGAAATAGAGGTCGCACCCTTTGCGGAAAGTTTCCACGCCGAGCATGATCTCCATCATGCGGATCACTTCCGCACCTTTGTCATATACGGTGGTGCTGTAGAAGTTTTGCGGCGTAGCCGCTTCCTCGATCCGGATCGGGTGAGCGAGCGGCCCTGCGTCTTCGGCGAATTGCCGTGTACGCATGCCCTGCACGTTCTCTATCATCTCCGTCAACCCGCGTTGTGATATCGAGTATCGTTGATCGCGGTAGACCGTGAAGCCTTCCTTGAGCGAAAGCTGGAACCAATCGCGCACCGTGACCCGATCACCGCTCCAGTTGTGAAAGTACTCGTGAGCGATGATGGCATCGATCAGCTGATAATCGGTATCGGTCGCGGTCTCGGGGAGCGCGAGGACGTACTTCATGTTGAAGACATTGAGGCCCTTGTTCTCCATCGCACCCATATTGAACGTCGGCGATACGTAGACCATAAAGAGGTTGAGGTCGTATTCCCTGCCGAAGTTCTCTTCGTCCCATTTCATCGCACTCTTGACGCAGCGGAGCGCATGATTGCACTCTCCGGATTCCACGTACTCCTTTTTTCCGTAGATCCGGATCGTGACCTCGCGACCGCTTGGCGAGGTCGTATGATTGCCCTCAATGAAAGCGAGATCGCCGGCAACGAGCGCAAAGAGGTAGGTGGGTTTCGGGTGCGGATCGTGCCACACGGCAAGATGCCGGCCAACACCTTCGCTTTCCCATTGCGACACGGGATTGCCGTTGGAGAGCAGAACGGGCGTTTTTGCAGGATCGCCGATGATGCTGGTCGTAAAGACCGAAAGCACGTCGGGCCGATCGGGCGAGTAGACCATGCTGCGGAAGCCTTCCGGCTCGCACTGCGTGATGTATTCGCCGCCGATAGACCAAAGGCCTTCGCCGGTCGTATTATCCGCGGGATTGATAGCTGTCGAAACGCGCAGCTCGAAGGCATCCGGCACGCGTTCGATGACGAGCTGCTCGTCGTCTATCGTATTCGGTGAGACGGGAACGCTATCGATCTCGATAGAAAGAAGTTCCAGCCTGCGTCCAAAGAGGACCAGCGGCGCATCTTTAAAGCCCGTCTTTCTTACGAAGGTCGACACGGCCGTAACGATCGTGCGCTTCTCGTCGAGCTCGAAGGTGAGTTCGACGGTCGGCACTTCAAAAGGATACGGCTGGTAATCTTTGCGATATATGGTCATGGGATTTCCTTTCGTTTGGACTTTAGAAGTCAAAGTACCCGTATCACCATATGTAATGTCTCTCCTATTGTCAAAAGAAAATCCGCCCGAAGGCGGATTCATGGTTTCAGATCAAAAGGAACTTCTTCGACTTCAGTTTCCCACATGAAGCCACTCCTTCCGGGAAAAAGCGGCGAAAGGTCGACATTATACGAGCGCTTACCGTTGGGTTCAGTCCGTTTGATAAGGACCCGGAACAACAGGCCTTGTGCCTTCTCGCGGAAACCGAGAACCTTGTATCGCGTGTCGTCCCTGACAACGCGCACATATATATCGGGAACATAGCTCGTCTCAAACGTCGAAGCATCGACGTACTTCCAGACTTCTGTGGCCATGATGTCCTCTCTCGTTGATGCCGACGCCATCTATACCATGGCATGTCTAATATGTCCAATCGACACAATTTGATACACTATGCGCATGCCCCCATCAATGACGGAACAGGAACATCTCGACCGCTCTTTTTTGCTGCGCGTGGTGCAGCCGGGCTTGGTCGGCCTTATCGACGGCTCAGTATCGACGCTCGCGCCGCTTTTTGCAGCGGCTTTTGCAAGCCACAGCACGCACATCTCCTTCCTCGTCGGTACCGCGGCCGCTATCGGTGCCGGCATCAGCATGACATTTGCCGAAGCGCTTTCAGATACGGGCGAACACACAGGACGCGGACACCCCTTTATCCGCGGCGGCATCGTGGGCATCATGACTTTTGTCGGTGGCATCTTCCACACGCTGCCGTTCCTTCTTTCAAATTTCGCCGTCGCTCTCTACGTCGCGTATTTCGTCGTCGGATTGGAATTGGTCGCCATCGGATACATCCGTTTCCATTTCTTCAAGACGAGTTTCCTTTTTTCTGTCGTGCAAGTCGTCTTTGGCGGCGTACTCGTATTTCTCGCCGGCATTCTTATCGGCAGCGCGTAATATTTAGGCGGACCGCTCTTCGGCTTCGATGAGGGCATCGATAGCCGCGATGTTTTGCATTTCCAATAGTTCGCGGGCGCTCCGACGGTCGCTCTCACACTTCTGACATTTGCACCCCGTGGGGCGGATGAATTCATCGAAGTATTCGTCTCCGTAGTCCATCGTGAGCTCCTCGCCGCTCTCCACCTTCCGTGTGGCATAGATAAGTACATGCTCGTCGACGAGCTGTGCCTCACAATTGGGCGCGCAGGAGTGGTTGATATACCGCGCGATATTGGCGCGCTTGCCGCCATCTATAGTCCACTCCCTGTCTATCTCAAATAAATAGCGCGAGGTGCTCATGTCGGCCTCGGCCGTCGGTATCTTCGTGCCGGTATATTCGAGAACAAAATCGCCTTTTTGTATCGTGCCCGAGGCAAAAAGACCCTGCCCTGTGCCGGGGCGGGATCTGCGAATGGCAAAACGGGTCTGTAGTATCGACTGCTTCATAGGCTCATCGTATGGAGTATAGAGTATATCGCATAACGTATGAATGCGCGGATTTCCATACTCTATACTCAATACACTATACGTAATACCAACTTTTGGTGCATAATGCCTTCATGACAAAGCGGGAAAAGCTTTCGACAGAGCCATACAAAGGCGTGCGGGATTTTTATCCCGAAGACCAGTTCATCCAGCGCTATATCTTTGAGCACATGGAACGCGTGTGCGAGCTTTTCGGCTATGAAGAATACGCCGCCTCCGTGCTTGAGCCGGCGGAGCTTTACCGCAGCAAGACTTCCGAAGAGATAGTCAATGAGCAGACGTACACATTCATCGACCGCGGCGAGCGCGAGGTGACGCTGCGTCCCGAGATGACACCCACGCTCGCGCGCATGGTCGCCGGCCGCTCGCGCGAGATACCCTTCCCCGCGCGCTGGTACACGATAGCCAATGTCTTCCGATACGAGCGCCCGCAAAAAGGACGCTTGCGCGAGCACTGGCAGCTCAACACCGACCTCGTCGGTGTATCCGGCGTAGCAGCCGATGCGGAAATAATCGCCATCGCCCACGGAATACTCCGCAGCCTCGGCGCCGAAGATCGCGATTTTGAAATTCGCGTATCCGACAGGCGCATTCTCGAAGCCATTTACGATGCGCACGGCGTCGTCCCCGAATTGCGCGCGGACGTAACCCGCTTGCTCGATCGCCGTGCCAAAGTAGACGACTTCGCAAAACAGCTCGCCTCCCTCATCGGCGATAGCGCCGATAAGCTCATCGAAGAGCTCGAGCGGACGCAATCCACCGCCTACCTCGAAGACCTGCGCGTGCAGCTCGAGCACATGGGCGTGCGCAACATGATAGTGGATACCAAGATCACGCGCGGTTTCGACTATTACACCGGCATGGTATTCGAGGTCTATGACACCGCAGAGGCCAACAACCGCTCGCTCTTTGGCGGCGGCCGCTACGACAGCCTGCTGACCATGTTCGGCGGCGACCCTATTCCCGCGGTCGGATTCGGTATGGGTGATGTGACCGCGTGCGATTTCCTCGAAGCGCACAATCTGATGCCCACGTACGCGCCTGCCACCGAACTCATGATATGCGTCGTCGAGGATAGCGCTACAGCGCACGCCATCCAGATAGCGCAGAGCCTGCGCCGAGAGGATGTAACTGTCGCGGTCAACTTCTCCGGCAAAAAGATCGGCGACCAGATACGCCACGCAGACAAAATGCGCATCCCCTTCGTCATCGCCATCGGTACCAAGGAGCGTGAGTCGGGCAAATACACCATCAAAAATCTTGCGACCGGCAGCGAAATGACTTTGCCCGCCGATCGCCTCGCTGAACATTTGTTTTCCTCACTGGGTTAGTAAATAGTTAATAGTCTATAGAAAATAGTTCCGCCATGAACGACTATCGCGATCTAATTGTCTGGCAAAAAAGTATCGATTTGGTGGTATTCATTTATTCATTCACCAAACAATTTCCTGCCGGTGAACAGTATGGTCTTGTGTCTCAAATGCGGAGGTCGGCGGTCTCAATTCCTTCGAACATAGCCGAGGGAAGCCGTCGAAGAGGCAAAGATAGCGGGCATTTTTTGAATATTGCGTTTGGGTCCGCATCAGAGCTTGAAACTCAATTGCTTATTTGTGATCGCCTTGCCTTTGGCGACAAGGAAAAATATAAAAAATGTGCAATACTACTTGGCGAAGTAGTTCGAATGCTGAATCGCATGACTGCGCATTAACTATTTACTATTTTCTATTAACTATTTATCGTTTATGCGTGTGGTCACTTTCGACATCGAAACGGCAAATTGGATGTCGGATGTTGGTTCCAACGACCCTGCGGACCTGACTATCGCGCTGGTAGGAGTCCACGATTCGCAGACCGGCGAGTACACATCCTATTTGGAACACGAATTGCCGCAGCTGTGGCCCATATTGGAGCGCACGGATGTATTGGTCGGCTACAATTCCGACCATTTTGATATTCCCCTGCTCAATAAATACTACCCCGGCGACCTGAAGAGGATCCGCAGCCTTGATCTCATGCAGGAGGTTTATAAATCGCTCGGCCGCAGGCTCAAGCTCGACGCATTGGCGGAAGCCACGCTCGGCACCAAGAAAATAGCCAACGGCTCGCAGTCCGTCATCTGGTGGCGCGAGGGCGAGGTGGAAAAAGTGCGCGAATACTGCATCAAGGATGTGGAGATCACGCGCAAGATCTACGATCATGCGCTGCAAAATGGTTCGCTCAAATACAAAGAGCTCGGCAAAATGAAAGACATCAAGCTCGACACATCGAAATGGCTGACCGTGACCACCGCTGCGATGACCTACACGCTCGGTTTTTGAATCCTTGACCGCCGTCTGCGCCGAGGCTAGTGTGGACAAGGATACATAACATACGCCAAGGAGACGTGCCGTGTGGGACAGCTTCAAGAGACAGCTCCCGAATACCGCGACGACCGTCCGCGTGGTCGCCGCGCCGTTCATCCCGCTCTTCTATGCGTGGCATTGGAACCCATGGAAAATCCTCATATTTGCCGCGCTCGTCGCACTCACTGATTATGTCGATGGCAAACTCGCGCGGCGATTCAATGTCGCTTCGCCGTTCGGTGTCAAATACGACGCCTTTGCAGACAAAGTCTTCTGCGGAGGGCTTTTCATCTCGGTGTTCATCGTCTACGCGAGCTGGAAAAATCTCTACCCGCTCCTCATGTTCGCGGTACCGACCGCCTGTTTCCTCGTCTATGCGGTCATCATGACGATCGCACGCTGGAGAGGCACGGTAGATCACGCGAGCTGGATGGCGAAGGTCAAAACGGTAGTGCTGATGCTCTTCCTCTTTGTCGCGCTTGCCGACGACCCCCAGCATCCGATGCTTATCTTTTTCCTCGGCTTCTGGGGCGTGATGCTCTCATGCGTCTTGGCCGCGATCGCACTCGTGGAATACTTCGGCATCCCTGTGCCAGCGTTCATCACGTACCTGTTCCCCGAGATGATCGAGCAGCGCATCAATGCGAAGTCTGAAAAAAAGAACTTCCAGAAATGGCGATAGTCTTGCGAACCCCTACCAACGTAGGGGTTCTGTTTTTTCCAAATTCTATGCCCAGGGGCAGAGACGCCCTCGCCTCTCGCTTTGCCGACGCAAGGTTCGGGCTGGGCACCGCCTCGCGGTTTCGCCTGCTGGCAAAACATCGCTCCGGCGCTCGACTCTGCACGAATCATGCGCAGGCATGATTCTCCCTGCGCCAATCGCTTCGCTCTTGTGCCCAGGGGCAGAGTCGAACTGCCGACCCTTCGCTCTTCAGGCGAATGCTCTAACCAACTGAGCTACCTGGGCAAGTGATGCCCACTTTAACATACCTTGACGACTCGTTCACTTCTGGGTCGTCCCCGACATTCCGGGAATTTTTTCCTGTAGCTGCTTAAGAGATTCCTGAAAATTACCAAAGGATGCCTGCACATTGGCGCCGGTGGTCTGCATTTGATTGAAGGCCTTGAGCATATTCTGCACACTGTCGTTGAGATATGTGTAGTAGAACCAGATGGGTCCGATGAGAAAGAGGGCGTAGAGCGCGAATTTCAATAACCCGCCGAGAAAGGCTCGACGGCGCATGGAATGGAGCATCTCATTGTTCTCCTTGGTCATCTTGTAGATCTGATTCATCAGGTCGTGCTGTGGAGGCGGCATGGAAGTATTATATCTCGGTTTAACGCCGCTAAAATGATAAAGTTGGCGTAAGCCCTTGTAGCTCAATGGATAGAGCAGTCCCGTCCTAAGGGAAAGATGTAGGTTCGATTCCTGCCGAGGGCACAAAAAAGGGATCAATTCAGCTCGTATATGAACGCATCGATCTGGCTTTCGATATCCTCCGCTGTATCGATACGAAAATGTTCTTCACGCAATGGCTCGAATGCAGCCTTTTTTTCAAGATACTGTTCGAATTTCGCATCACTCGCATCACTCTCTCTCAAAGCGATCCGCTGCCGCACGAGAGCCTCGGGTGCGACCGTCAGCACGAATGAGAGCGGCACAGCGAGTGATTCCGCCATTTTCACCGCCGCACTCCTATGACGCCGCTGCGAAAAAGTCGCATCGAGAATGACATGGGAATCTGCACAGTCAATTTTTGCCCGATCGAACAGTGCCTGATAAACTGCTGCCGTTTCTTCATCAGAGTACGAGGGTAAAGCAAACAGTTCTTTGCGAATTTCATCTGAGCGCAATACCACGCCGTTCATTTTTTTGGCTATCAGTTTGGCGGCAGTGCTTTTGCCGGAGCCGGGCAAACCAACCATGATGATGATCATTCGCTCAGTATGCCAGCGCAAGCGACCGAATCAAAGAATTGACATCACCCGGCGCGCTCTGTACGCTGACCCCAGTCAATCCTGACAAATCGGAGTTGTTGTCGTGTCGAAGATCAAGATCATTCTTGTCGATGCGCTCTTTACGATCTTCGTTCCCATAGAAGGTCTCGACCGCTATGAAATGAACAGGCGGATCATCGAACTCTTGACGAAAAGAAGCGTGCGCATCACGGATCTGACGCGTGTGTACGACGCAAAGCGTGCCTTTTGGGAAGAAAAGCTTCCTCCCAAGCACGCGCAAAAGTGGTCTGTCATCAATCGTGAGATCCTGATCGGCCTTTTTCCCGATCTTTGCTTTGAAGAGGCCGACCGGATCGGAACACTTATGGCCAATCTGATCCTCTCCAACGCAGCGCTGTACGAAGTCTTTCCCGAAACGCGGCTATTCCTTGAGGAAGCAAAACGGCGCGGCATAAAAGTGGTGATCGGTTCAAATAACGATACGGATACCTTGGCCGCACTGGTCAACCATTTCGAACTGGACGATCTTGTCCATGCCATGTACGCCTCGACCGAGATCGGACACGAGAAACCTGACCCGCGCTTTTTCGAGAGTATAGTGCACATTGAGAACGCACTACCCCGGGAATGCGTAATGATCGGGAATAACCCGAAAAATGACGTCTGGGGACCCGAGCAGGCAGGTCTACAAGCCGTTCTCTATGACCGACTGCAAGAATACGGCGATTTCCAGGGGTATCGCGTTTCCAGCCTGGGAGACATCTTCTCGCTCGACATTTTTTAGTCCTTCATTCCCCGCCATCCTGCGGGGTTTTCTTTTGACGGACATAGAAAAGGACGGCTCTTTAGGAGCCGTCCGCCTTTTGACTTAACACTTCAAGAATGTCCGTTTGGACAGCGTGGACCATGGCCTGCTCATCGAGCTTCGTCGTATCGAACATTTTCACCTGGGGAAATCGGGGGTGCAGTTCGCTATGGGCTTTTTTGTACATCTCGATCATCGCCTTGATTATCTCCGGGGTCGTTGAATTGCCGACCTGACCGCTTGGCGAAGCGCGTAGTTCCCGCGCGAGCGCGACCTCCGGTTCGCAAGTAAAAAAGTATGCCCTGCTGATGTACGAGGCCCAGAGTTTGGAAAGAAAAAAAGCTCTCGACGACTCTTTTTGCTCGAGTGAGAGACCCTTTTTTTCCGCGTCGTACGCCATCCAGCAATACGAATCGAAAATGCATCGCTCAAAGATAACGACGTCGCTGCTATGGCCATAACTCTTGTCGATAAGAAGACTTAAGGCATACAGACCCGTTCGTGTATTGAAAACAGCCTCGGAGCGCGGGATGTGCTGGATGACCTGCGCCCCTTCCTGGGGCCGCTCAACGCGCAAGCCAAGCTTTCGCAATTCATTGTAGAGCTGATCGATGACGACACTTTTGCCCGAACACGGTGTGCCGGTGATCTCGATGCAAAATGGCCGCGGAAGAACGCTGGTGTTGTAGCGAATGTCGTGACTTCTCAAATACCGCCTGATCTTTTCCGCTTGAGCTTTATGCACGAAAGTTTCTCCTTTTGTGCGACGTTATTGTGAAATATCCGCTGCTCGCTATTATAGGGATAATGCATGCGCTCCGCAACGGAATACTGGTGGGCCTCGACATGGATGGCGTTATTATCGATCATACTGAAAACAAGATCGCATTGGCAAAAGAGATCGGATTCGTTATCCACCCCGACGATACGCCGTCGGATACCATCAGAAAGCTCATTCCGGAGCAATTTCTCAATACATTTTGGGACGCACTCTACAACAACCCCAAAACCGCGCTTGATGCCAAACTCATGAGCGGCGTCGAAGACGGTCTGGAACTCTTGCAGAACAAACGAATTCCATTCGTACTGATATCTCGCAGGAAAGATCCGTTCGTTGCCGCCGAGTTACTCAAGGCTCGGGGACTCTGGCCCCGATTTTTTAGAGACGATAATGCTTTTTTTGTGCAAGAAATAGAGGATAAGAACACGATCGCGCAAGCACGGGGCGTCACTCACTACGTGGACGACGACATACAAGTGCTCGATGTGCTACACGATGTTAGGAACCGCTTTCTGTTTGACCCACAAGCGAATTTTCCCGCTTCGTCGGGATACCTGAGGGTGTCCTCGTGGCCGGAATTGACCGACCATTTCTCTCTTTAATAGTGGAGCTGTCCAGCACGGAAAGATGTGAGTTCGGTTCCTGCCACGAGGACACTCCTAAAATAAAGAGAGTCCCGCTGATACTGCGGGACTGCATGCATTTCTAAATGTCAGACTTTTTTTCCTTGTAAACCGTTGCTTTCGCCCTGTAGCGCACAACCTCGGCTGTTTCTTCTTCCACCTCTTCCTGAATTACGATGAAGCCTTCGGGATTCAAGTTTTCAGCTTGCCTGCGCAAGTCTTCCCACGCAAGATTTCTCAGACGGTCGGGAAGTTTTCCCTTTGCCATCGGTACCGTAAGCCTCAGCATTTTGTCCGTCTCGCTGAGCGGCGGTATCGGCTCCTCTTTGACCACCTCGATATCACCGATATTTTCACAATCGCGCTCGCCCTCAGCCGCTTCGAAATCGTCCTTGAAAACGATATGGTACTTTTCTCGCTGCCCAGCCATTTTTTCCTCCGTGGAAGGCACTGCATGGCTTTCTACATTACCTGTATGAGAAGTCAATGAACCACGAGCGTTCTCGGGTTTTCGAAAATCTTCCATAGCCAAGAGGCTCAAACCGCGAGCAATTCGCGCAATTTTTCTTCGTCGTAGCCGACGACGAGCTGGTCGCCGATGTAGATAACAGGCACGCCCATCTGGCCGCTCTTTTGTATCATCTCCTGACGCTTGGGAAGGTCGCTCGCGACGTTGTAATCGGTAAATTTCACATTGTGCGCGGTGAAAAAATCCTTTGCCTCATGACAGAAGTGGCACGTGGGAGTCGAATAAATGGTAACCGATGGTGTTTTTGCCATACGCGCAAAGAATTAGTGATTAATGTTGAAATAGTATATCACACGCAACTGTGGATAACCCCGAAGAAAAAGCTCCGCTTTCCTACGGGGCAGGCTTTTTGTGCGGGTACGGGGAATCGAACCCCGATCTAATGCTTGGGAAGCACTTGTTCTGCCACTAAACTATACCCGCGAATTCATAAAATCTACCATATCCACAGCCAAAATAACGAAATAACTTGGTCAGGTGTACTATGGTGTGAACTATGGGGTCGGATAAACAGAGGCTTAAGCTGACCGTCGAGGATTGCAACACCGAATTCTTGGAGCACAAGCTCGAAGAGCGCACCGCGGAGCTCGAGCACGAAAAAATAGAGACGGAGGTCGTGCTTCACAGCCTCGGCGAGGCCATGTATGTAGTCGATAGAGACCATATTGTGCGCATGATGAATCCGTACGCTGCGGAGTTGCTCGGATATGAGAGCCCTGACGAAGTCATCGGCAGACCGCTCGCCGAGGTCGTCCCCGCTCTCGATGAAAAAGGCAACAAAGTACCTCTCATGCAGCGCTCCAACGTGCGCGCATTCGTACAAAAAGCCCCCAAAGACACGTGGAGTGTATCGGCGTATTTCGTACGCAAAGACGGCGCCAAATTCCCTGTGCAGGTCACGACCACGGCCATTTCCATCGACGAGGACAGAATGGGTGCCATCACGGTCTTTCGCGATATCACGCGGGAAAAAAAGATAGAACAGGCGAAGACAGAGTTCATATCGCTCGCAGCGCACCAGCTGCGCACGCCGATCTCAGTCATACTCCTCAATCTAGAGCTCATCACCAAGTACTACCGTCCGATCCTTGAAAACGGCAACGAGGATGCGCAGGAGACGCAAAAAAGCCTCTCTGAGATCAGTGGCGCAGCTACAATGCTCGCTGAATTGGTGGATACGCTGCTCAACATTTCCAAAATAGAAATGGGCACACTCACCGTGGCCAAAGAGAAAGTGGAACTCCGCCCACTCGTCGAGCAGGAGGTCGAGCGCTGCGCCTCGCTTGCCGCAGAAAAACAGGAAAAATTCCTTGCCAATGTCGACGAAGATGTGCCGAATACGATCGTTACCGACAAACGACTCCTCAGCATCATCTTGCAAAATCTCATATCGAACGCGGTCAAGTACAACAGAGATGGCGGCACGGTGGGCGTCGGGATCAAACGATCGCAGGGCAACATTCGTATCTCCGTTTCCGATGAAGGCATCGGCATACCACAAGACGCCCAGGATCATGTGTTCAAGAAATTTTTCCGTGCCGACAACGTATCGGAATCGCACGGCAGCGGCGTGGGGCTCGGGCTCTATCTTGCTTCCACGGCCGTCAAAGAGCTCGGCGGGGTCATGTGGCTAGAATCTTCCGTGGGCCACGGCAGCACGTTCTATTTTGAAATTCCACTCGTCGAAGAGTAGCTTTGCATGAAGATGCCCCGACCACATAGGGTCGGGGCATAGTTTTACGAGCCTTGGTTACTTCGCCAAAAAATTCTCCGGCGGCACGTATTCGAGCCCGAACTCGTCGGCGACTCCTTTATACGTGACATTGCCGTTACAGATGTTGAGACCCTTGCAGAGCGCTTCATCCTCCGCGAGCGCCCGCTGCCAGCCTCTTCTGGCGATCTCGAGCACGTACGGCATCGTCGCGTTGGTCAGCGCTTTCGTCGATGTATGCGGATATGCTCCAGGCATATTGGCCACACCATAATGGACGATACCACCACCTTGCGCATTGCGAACGGTATACACGGGATCGTCATGCGTTCTCGGCTTTATCGTCTCGACGCATCCTCCCTGATCGACCGCCACATCGACGATGACCGCACCGTCCCTCATGATGTTGAGGTCATCCTCGAGTATGAGCTTCGGCGCTTTTGCACCGTGAACGAGTACGGCACCGATCACGAGATGGGCCCGCGCGATGTGCGTGAGGATAGTCTCCCGCGTCGAGATGACCGCATTCACCTCCGGAAGCTCTGCGCAAAGCTTCTGCAGTTTTTCCTCCGAGGTGTCGAGCGCATAGACATCGGCTCCAAGGCCTACGGCGATGCGTGCGGCACAAGAACCCGCGACTCCACCACCGCCCAAAATAACGACGTTGGCAGGAGATACACCGGGCACGCCCGGCAAGAGTACTCCACAACCGCCGAACCTGCTCTGGAGATATTTCGCGCCTTCGAGCGGTGCCATACTTCCGGCCACTTGCGACATCGGGATGAGTAGTGGGAGCGTTCGATCTGCGAGCTCCACCGTCTCATACGCGATGCACGTCGCACCGCTGCGAAGCAGCGCACGTGTCAGCTCTTCGCTGGCCGCAAGGTGAAAATATGTGAAGATGGTCTGGCCGCGCCGGATGCGATGCCACTCGGAAGCTATGGGCTCCTTCACCCCGACGATGAAGTCGGCTGCTTCCCACACCCATAGCGTATCGACGATGTTGGCGCCGGCAGCCGCGTACTCTTGGTCGGAATAACCGCTACCCGCTCCGGCGTTGTATTCGACGATGACTTTATGGCCGTAGGTAATGAGCTCTCGCGCGCCCGCGGGCGTCAGCGCCACGCGCTTCTCGGCTACTTTGACCTCTTTCGGGACCCCGACGATCATATCCTTCCCTTTCCATGTCTTTTCAGAGAACGTTCTGTGCAAACAATGTATTGTCAACAATGTAAAGTCAAGCGGCCATCGCCACCCCTTCCCTTCAATGCGATCAAGTTAGCCGACCGGTTAAACTTGGTACACGAAGTGACAAAAAAGAAAGGTCGCCAAAGCAAGCTTTGGCGACCTGTGAAAGAGAGCAGTTATCTTTTGGAACCCTTTCGCGTGAGCCTTTCCTCAATGACACCCGCAAGACGGCGCACGCCTTCGCGGATCTGCTCTTGCGTAGAGATGGAAAAATTGAGGCGCATCGTATTCCGACCGCGTCCGTTGCAGTGGAACGCGGAGCCCATGACGAACGCCACGTTTCCCTTCTCGATCGCAGCATGGATGAGCGTATCCGTGTTGACCCTGCTCGGCAGTGTCACCCAGATGAAGAGTCCGCCTTCGGGCCTTGACCACGTGATGCCACTCTCCTGCGGCATATACTCTGCGAGCGATCCGAGCATGACGTCGCGCTTTTTCCGGTATACCTCCCGTACATTTGCAATATGCGGGGCGAGCATGCCTCGTCGCAGGAATTCCGCAACGACCTGCTGCGAGAACCGCGGAGTGCAAAGGTCGACCGATTGCTTGGCGACCTCGAGCTTCGCGATGATATCTCGATGAGCGATGATCCAGCCGATGCGCAGACCCGGCGCGATTATCTTCGACGCCGACCGTACGGAGATCACGTTCTCGCATTTGTCGAGCGAGACGAGTGTCGGCGGTGGCGTGCCCTCGAAACGAAGGTCGCGATACGGTGAATCCTCGAGCACCAGCGTCTCGTACTTGCGCGCGAGCTCCACGACTTCCATGCGACGCTTCAGCGACATCGTGACACCGGCCGGATTCTGAAAATCCGGGACCAGATAGATGAGCTTGTAGTGCTCGCCAAAAGCGCGGAGCTTCTGGAGATCTCTCTTCAGAATATCCGTACGAATGCCGTCCTTATCGATAGGTACGCCGATCATTTTTGCGCCGTAGCACGTGAGCGCCTGAATGCCGCCGACATACGACGGCAGCTCAAGGAGCACCGGATCGCTGAAGTCGACGAACACTTTGGAAATAAGGTCGAGCGCTTGCTGCGAGGCGGTCGTTACGAGAATGTTCTCGGGCAGGACCTCGTGACCTTCTTTTGCCTCCAGCTTCACGAGCTCGGTTTTGAGCACCGCCTCGCCTTCCGATCCGCAGTACTGCAGCGCCTTCCCGCCATACTCCTCGATGATATCGCGCATGATGGCTTCGAGGGCTTTTGCAGGGATGAGGTCGGTATCGGGATATCCGCCCGCAAAAGAGATAATGCCGGGCTTTCCGGTCAGTTTCATTATTTCCCAGATGGCCGAGGGCCGCGTCCTTCGCGCGCAAACGCTGAAGTTCTTGACGAGATCCACCACTGTTTCCTCCCGCGATTTATTCAATTTCTATTATCTCCGAAAACCCTATCAGTCTTGAATGTGAAGTCAATTAAAGCTCTACCACCAAGAAAACAACCGCGTGAACCAATTGGAAGGACGCGTCGAGGTGGCGGGCGCTGAGGTAGACTTCGGCGCATCCACAATGACTATCATTTTCTCGCCCTGCGCCGCCAGCGCGTACTGTTGCCGGAGCTCCTCTTCCTTGCCGCGCTCGGTCTTGAGCTTCGCGATATTGGCGGAGAGCTGACTTTCACGTTTTTGAAGGTCCGCATACTGCGCCTCGGCCTCGTCCTTCTGCGCGGCGCTCTCGCTCGCCTTCCCGTACGCGCCGCGGACGCTCCACCCCGCCATCGCCACGACGACGAGCAGTCCGAGTATGAGCGCACGCTTCCCCATGAGGCGCATCACGTCGTTCCTTTTCCTTCGCGACCACATACGCTATAATTCTAGCATTGAAGAATTTTGTATTTACTAGGCCCTATTCCTTAAACCCTAATTACTATTCCTATGAGTATCCTCTTCGACAAACGCACGAAAAAAGCCATCAATATCATCTGGGGCGTCATTGCCGTCATGGTGACCCTCGGCATGGTCATTTTCTTCGCGCCGGGGCTTTCCAACCTCCTGCTCTCCTAGCCGGTTTGACTCGGGGTGGAGATTGTATTAACGCCGAAATCGGCGGTTTTTTTGGGTGTACCATTCCCCTAGCTCAAAGTGAACAAGGGAGCGAGTCATGTTCGAAATGTTCGAGACAGATTCGCTCCTCGTGTGGGCGCTTCTGAATATCGCGGTTTTGATCGTCTTTAGTGCACTTACATATGTCGGCATGACCGTGCACATATGGGGCCGCTTCTTGTTTCGCGCCGTAGTGCGAAAGATGGCTCGGAACTTCGCGCAAGCCGCCGTGGCCGCGTGGCGATACCTGCGATCGAGGCCGTATTATGTGCGGCGGTATGTTCTCGTAAAGCCGCGCAGAGTGCGGCGCTACTTCAAGGCATCACCCAAACACATTTTGCACTTCTGTAGAACGCTGCCGTGGAGAGTGTGGCGGTGGGCGAAGCGGTTTCCGGGAAGAGTATCTCGCTACTTCAATCACGGCGTATTCCGCGCCTTCTTCTTCTCGGAAGAACATTTTCTCTACGCGTACGGCTGGCTCTCGGTGTGGCTCATATCGATCACGGTGCAAACGGTCATTTCTCTGTGGCTCAACACCGTCTTCGGCGCAACGACATCCATCCTCGCTGATCACGTTGATCACTTGCCACAGGAGTTTTACGACGAAATGTGGAAGTGGTTTTGGCTCTCCTTCGTCAACGACCTTATCGTCGTCGTTCCGACCTACTATCTGTCACGACGATATGCCCTCCGCTGGCAAACAGTAGCCAATGCGTTTTACGAAAATGCGTGGAATAAGGCGGACAAGAAGCGGGAAGGTGCGCAGAAATTGGAACAAGATCTTCCCAATTTCATCAACACATTCCTGAACTTCAGTATCGGCCTTGCGACCGCGGTCGTGACGCTCATCGGCTTTCTGCCGAAGCTTTGGATCATCAGCCGAGGGCTCGAAGTGCCATATCCATGGTGGACATGGGATGGTGGGTGGACACACTACTATCTCCCGCAAGTTCCCGGGTTGGTGGTATGGGTGCTCCTTGCGATCTGCGGCATGAGCACCATCATCGTGTGGTTCGTCGGCATGAAGTTGCAGCATATCGAGGGGCAAAAGCGAAGCGCCAACGCTGCATATCGAGCCGCGCTCGTGTATACGGAGGATTATGAGATCTATCCGTGGCAAAAACATGTGCGACTCACGCCATTCGATCACTTTGGTCGCGTCATCTACACGCAAGTGCGGTATTTTCACAACATCATACCGCTCGAGATGTGCACCGCGACGTATTCGCTCATCATTGAGGTCATGCCGTATTACATGGGCGTGCAATCTCTTTTTGCAGGCGCCATTGCGTACGGTGTCATCACTCAGCTTATCGACGCTTTCGGTAACGCCAAAAGCTCTCTTCAGTTCTTCATCGACAACCGTTCATCCTACGCAGTGCTTCAGGCACTCCATGGAAGAATTACGGAACTGGAAAGCGATCTTGGCATCGCGCCAAAAAAGTGAAACCACCGACTTAGGCCGGTGGTTTTCTTTTAGCTTTCCTTTACGACTTTCAAAAATACGTCGTGAGGAATATCTATTTTGCCGCGGGCGAGCATTTTTTTCTTGCCGCGCTTTTGTTTTTCGCGGAGTTTCATTTTGCGCGTAATGTCGCCGCCGTAGAGATAGCCGGTGACATCCTTTTGCATCGCACTCTTACGGCGTGAGGCGATGATACGGCCGCCTGTCATGGCTTGTATCTTGAGCACGAAAAGTTGTCGCGGAAGCAGGTCTTCGAGCTTTTCGACGAGCTGCTCGGCCTCATGCTGCACCCGCCTCTTGGAAACGATGCGGGCAAAGGCGGGTACGCTTTCCTCGGCCACCAATATGTCGAGCTTTACCACATCGGCCTGCCGCATCCCGATGAGCTTGTACCCGAGCGACGCGAATCCCGACGAAACACTTTTTAATTTATCGAAAAATCCGCGCATGAGCTCGCGCAACGGCATTTCGGCTTGGACTTCCATCTTGCCGTCGGGCAGCGTCTGCGTATCGCCCACCTTGGCCTCGTGGTCGTACAGTAACTGCGAGATACCGCCCATGTACTGCGGTGGTGTGATGAGCGTGATAGCGGCCCACATCTCGCGCACGAGCGTCACGGTGCCGTCGTCGGGAAATTTCGCCGGCGAATAGATCTCTTCCACTTTGCCATTCATGCGCGTGATCTCGTACACGGTCGTCGGCTGTGTCACGACCAGATTGAGATTAAATTCTCGGCGCAATCGCTCGATGATTATTTCCAAGTGGAGCATGCCGAGGAATCCACAGCGAAATCCGCGGCCCATAATGCCGGAGGATTCTTCTTCGTATGAAAGCGATGAATCCGACAGGCGCAATTTCTCGAGCGACTGGCGGAGTACCGGCAAGTCGTCCTGACTCTCGGGATATACGCTTGCCCAAATGACGGGAGATGGGGCCATATACCCCGCGAGCGCCTTTGCCGGACGGCGCTTGCTCGTCACGGTATCGCCGACCGACGCGATGCCCGGCTTTTTGATGCCGGTCACAATGTAGCCGATCTCTCCTTCCACCAAACGTTCTTTCGGCTTTTCCTCCGGAGAAAGTGTTCCCACTTCGAGGGCTATGAAATCAGCGTCGGCTTCAACGAATCGCAGTTCATCTCCTTTCCCAAAAGAACCGCCGAAAACGCGCAGGTACACGATGATGCCGCGGTGATCCGAATATCCAAAATCGAAGATGAGCCCTTGCGGTACGTCGGTGTGCTGCGGAGGTGGCACGAGCTCGACCACGCGATCGAGCAGCGCCGCCACACCCTCCCCCGTCTTACCCGAAACGCCGAGGATAGTGCTCTCTTCGACACCGAGCAATAGCGCGAGCTCGCTCTTGATGTCGTTGATGCGGGCATTTGGTGCATCTATTTTGGAAACAACGGGGATGATGACGCGCTTAAGCTCTTTGGCAACAGAAAGAACGGAGAGTGTTTGCGCTTCCACGCCCTGCGTCGCATCGACGAGAAGAATAACGCCCTCCACAGCGGTAAGCGCGCGCGAAACCTCATATGAAAAGTCCACGTGACCGGGAGTGTCGATAAGATTGAGCACATAGTCCTTACCGCCTTTTTTCCAGTTCATACGCACGGGCGCCATTTTGATGGTGATACCGCGCTCGCGCTCGAGGTCCATCTTATCGAGCACCTGCTCCTGCATTTTGCGCTTCTCTATGGTGCCGGTCATCTCGAGCATGCGATCAGCCAGCGTCGATTTGCCGTGGTCGATGTGCGCGATAATGGAAAAATTCCTGATGTTCTCAGCCATTTTGACAAGACTACCGTTTTTATTCTGTTATCGCAACGCTACTGCGGTGTCGACGGTCCCACATCCTCGGCGGATGTCGTAATGGTGACATGTTCCGGCGGTGCCTTGCCGAAAATTCTATCGCGGAGGCCCTCAAGCGTTTCGTCATATTCGCGGCTGCCGGAGAGGTAGTACGAGATAGCGGCCATCAGAATACCAAAACATCCCGCCACAAATCCTCGGGAAAGCACCGAGGCGGTGGTGGAGGCAAATGTAAGCGGCCCGACGAGAATGAGGACGATGTACGCGCCGGCACCGGCCGCGAATGATGCCACCAAGCTCTCCCCCCACGAGCGCACGACGCGGGAAAGAAATCCGCGAAAGCGATATTCGAAATGCAGTGTGAGCACGAGAGTGCCTGCGAGAGTCGCGATAGAGAACGCGAGCGCAAGCGCGAGCACGCTCGTGCCCTGCAGGTCTTCGACGCGCAGGAGTATCTGCATCGCGCTCAGCAAGATCTCGTTGTGCAATGCGCCCACGAAAAGCGCACCGAGCCCTATTGTGCCGACAGCGACACCGATAGAGACGAGAAACGGTATGAACGTGCGACCGGCGGCGTAATATCCGCGTACGAGCAGCAACATAAGACCTTGCGCCGCGAGCGAGAATGAAAGGAGCGCGAAAGAGGCGGCAGTGAGGCGCGTGTCGGTCCAGTCGAATGCGCCGCTGCCGAGCACCGAGCGCACCACGTGCGCTCGCAAGACGATGATGAGCGCTGTGGCCGGCAATGACCAGAAAAATACATAACGCGCCGCGTCGGCCACGTGCGATATGAATTCTTCACGCTTCCCCGCAGAGAGCGCCGATGCGAGTGTCGGAAATGCGGCTACGGAATACGATGCGCCGATGATGGCGAGCGGTACGGCCTGCAGATTGTACGAGAACATAAAGACCGCAATGGAGCCGCTCGTGAGAGAACCGGCGAGCGATGTGAGCCCGATAAAGGTGAGCTGATTCATCGAAAGCGCGAGTGCGCGCGGGATGGAAATGAATGCCGTGTTCCACAGAGCCCTTGGCTCAATAAGGCGCGGCACGCGTCGCAAGAATCCATCGCCTATAGCCGAAGGCACTTGGATCCCCATGTGCATGAATGCACCGGCGACAACACCCCACGCGAGACCCGCTATTCCCCACACGGGATAGAGCGCGAAAACGCCGATGATGATACCGATGTTGTACAGAAGAGGAGAGATGGCGTAGAGCGTGTAGCGATGGCGTGATTGCGTGATCGCGGCGAAAATATTCGAGAGTCCGAGCAATATCGGCTGGAGCAAAATGATCCGCGTCAGCGTGGTCAGTGTGCCGAGGTGCCCCGCTAAGACAAGATGCGGGTAGAGCCACCGCAGAATGAGCGGTGCAAAAAGCGCCGCGATGCTACAAATGATGACCGCAAAAAGAAAGAAACCACTGAGTACGGTGTCGAAATAATTTTTTTGTTCGTCATCGTTGCGTCGCGCAAGCTCGGGAATGAGCATGTATACGGATACGAGCGCGCCCATGCACACGAAAATGAAATCCGGAATTCGGAACGCGGCATAGTAGAGATCGAGCGCCGTGCCCGCGCCAAAATGAGCCGCGAGCAATCGGTCGCGCAGAAGCGCGAGTATGGCGCTCAGGAGCGCGCATATCGCGAGCACATACACGGCTTTTTGGAGCCCACGTACTTCAGACGTGAGGAAGCGGAACGCGCTGCGCATCATACCAACCTAGTATACGCTAGCGACCGGTCTTTTTTGGCGCTGTCTTTGTGGGTGCTGGAGCAGGAGGTGTGCTCTCGAGCGCACCTCTCCCCGCTTCGAGGTTGGCAATGATCTGCGCGACGGTCGCATCGGTGGAATTGAGTTTTTGTACCGCCTGCATCGCCGCGAGCGCATCGGCATGCTTGCCGAGCTTGTCCCACGAGAGCGCGAGCATGAACATCGCATTGGAATAATTATTTTGCAGAGAGACCGCGCGGCCGAGCGCCTGCGAAGCGAGATCGTACGATTGTGCGCTGTAGAGGATAGTGCCGAGATTGTACCAGCCGACAGGGTCTTGCGGCGTGAGCTGCGCGGCTGCACCTGCATCCTCTATCGCCGGTGCAAAAGAGCCTTCCGTCGCGAGCACTTGCGAGCGCAGGTAGTACGCAGCAGCGAAATTGGGCTTCAGCTTGATCGCGGTGTTGAGGTGATCAAGCGCGAAATTGAGGTCCTTCTGGTCGATAGCAAGCTGAGCGAGGCGCACGTGCGCCAACGGATTGGTCGGATTCTCTCCGATCGTACGCAAATACGCGTCCTTCGCGTTCTGATACGCGCCCTGGATACCGACACCCGAGAGATTTTGATAGAGCGACGCGAGCTCAAGCCAGTTCTGGTAATCGGCGCCGTCGATGGAGACTGCGGAGAGACCGTGCGCGATCGTGACTTGGAGATCGCTCTCGAGCTGTTTCTTGGCGGCGTCGTCATTCTTGCCTGATTGCATCAACTGCGAGAGTTGCAAAAGCCCGACTTCTACCGCGGCGCGATGCGCGATGTCGTTCTGCGGAAATATCTTGAGCGCTTGCTGTACCAGCGCGCGCGAATCGTCGAGCTTGCCTGTCTTCGCGTACACCGCCGCAGCTCGTTGGACGAAAAGGTCCGACGAGGTGGCGCGTAGTGCGGTGAGCGGCGCGAGCGACACAAGTCCGAGCGCTACGACGACCACGATGATGCGCACAATGCCCGCCACACTGACAGCGCGCAATCCCACGAGGATAGGTTCCCATTCCCTTCCCGCCAATTCAAGCGTGATGACCATGCCGGCAAAGAGGAAGAGCAGCGCCGAAAGCGCGATGCCCGGCACGTATATGACTTGGAACGCGACAATGTAGAGCGCCGCGGCGAGAATGGCAGCGTGCACCCTTCGAATGATGGGCTCCTGCGAGGTGGTGAAGAGCTTCACGATGCTCCAGAGAAATGCGAGCAGGAACAGGGTCCACGCGGCGAGGCCGACGATGCCCGTCGTTACAAAAGTGGTCGGGATAAATCCGACGCCGGAATTAAAATCAACATTCCAGAAGTCGGTCTGGTTGACGCCTGCCGGTTTGAAAAGTCCCCACTCGCGCGTAAAGGTGTTGGGGCCGGATCCAAAGACGAGCTGTTTGCCGCCGGAGAGCGCTTTTTGGCCGATGAGATAGGTGCCCATCCACGAGGGACGCACCTCCAGCTGCACTATCTGCAATTTGGTCGGCAAGCGATCGTAAATCTTGGAGCTCCAGTGCCCTGCCGCGCCCGCGCCCGCAGCCACAATGAGCCAGAGTACTGCGCCCACTATCGCGGCATTCATCCCTGCGCCGCCTCGCATCTCTTCGATGATGCGATACATGCCGTACACGAGCGAAAGTATCGCGACCGCGTACCACACATCTATTGTATTGATGATGACGAGGAGCACGAGTGAACCAAGGCCAAGCAGCACAAGTACGACTTTCCAGAAGGCGTTCTGCACGATGCTCGTATCCCACAGCGCTATCGCAAGAAAAAGCAGCAATCCGGCAATGATGCCGAGGTCGTGCCACGTGCCAAAAATGCTCGATGAGCTGCCGGAGAGGTAGCCGCCGAGCGATAAGAGGTCTGGCTTGAAGAGCCGCAGTATTTGGAACACGACGAGCACCAAGCTGCCGAGCAAAAATCCTTGGAGCAATTTGCGCATTGCGCCGCCCTTGTCGGGAAATGCGAGCGCGACGATGAGAAGAAGCGCGTACCAGATGCAAACAATGACGACGGTGTCTTGCGCGACGGTGGTGCCGATAAGCGATGTCCATGTGCCACCGGTTACGAAAGCCGAGATACCGTATGCTATCGGCAAAAGCGCGCCTGTGAGGAGCAGCAGATTTCGGGGAATGACAAGATAGCCTTCAAAAAGCCGCGCGACGAGCCATGCCACAAGAGCGACGAGCGAGAAGCCCGCTATCAGCAGTAATTTGGCCTGCGGAGCGCTTATCCATGGCAGTGGAACGACAAAGATCGGGAGCAGAGTCGCGATAACGATAACGCACCATCTTGTAATGTTGTCTGCAATTTGTGGTATACCCATCTCACGATTTTACCGCGCAAGGTCGATTCGGCTACTCTCACACCTGTGAATGAACTGTGGATTTGATGTGTATAAGAAAAGCGCCCTTTGGCGCCATTATCCTGCATCTATAAGAGGCTTCGCCTCTTTCGTCTTGCTCCCCTCGGAAGTGGGAGTGCAAGCACTCCCACTTCGCTCGGGTTCACTGCGCCGTAAGCCGGATTCTGTCGAGTGCAGTCATGTATCTGGGATGGTTGTTGCCAACCACCTCGAGCGGCACTCCTTTGAGATATCCAATTGGTGTATCCCAAAGGCACGGCCTTGCACAGAGGTAAGAATTTTGCCGTTGCACCCACACCTTTCAATGTGATTATTCCCGAGGCCTGCCTGTCGGCAGACTGGGAATCCTTCCCCTTTCGGAGTCGGCGTCACTGTTCGCATCTCTCGCCTCGCGGCGGACGGGCGTTACCTCCGACGCTCGTTAGAGGTCGGAGCCCCTGACTTTGGCTACGCCAAACGTCGGGGCCGCTACCCTTCTGCTTCTTGCGAAGCCTGTGTCCGGACTTTCCTCCCAACCTTTCGGCGGGCGACTGCCTAACGCAGACTACTAGAATATCACATTTGACAAAATTATCCAATGGTTGCACACTCACCCCAGCTCAACCAGCGCCGAAGGACGCTATGACAGTGCCGAATATTGAGTTGCATGGCTTTGACAAACGAGATCAACATCCGCTGAACTGGCTACGCCCCGTATTTCACGACGCACCGTACGCACCAACGATCACCGTAGTTTGGAGTGACACGTCAGCGCGGGCACTCGATGGTACGAACACGCCCTTCATACGTGTTTCGGCGACGGAAAAGTACGATGTGATCGTGCCTGATATTGTGGAACGCTTAAAACCCCTGGGTTACGATATCGAGGTGACACGGCTCGAAAAGTACATTCCAAAGAGCTAATGCTATTCCCGCCATTTCCAACCCCGGCATGCCGGGGTTTTTTTCTTTTCCACAAGCTATCCCCAACTTTTTGCACTTCATCAATAATG
>CAZHOB010000006.1:0-46742 GCA_964534465.1 uncultured Candidatus Saccharibacteria bacterium | reverse complement strand
CCGACCGCTCGATGACCCGCTTATCTTCGGCAAGAATGCCGCCAAGGCCAATGACCATCGCTTTGGGTCCAAATCCCTCGCCGACCTTCCGCGCCAATGCGGCAACTTTCTCTATGGCCTCGGCATATGAAGGCGGTGTCTCGCATTCGTAGGGGCCAAGGACATGCCGCTTGTCGACTGTAGCGAACATTCGTATCTGCGCAGGATCAATAGTGGCGACCACGTACATCCGGTGTCTCCTTCCACATGCTTTGTACCACGGTTTCTTTTTGACAACAATGGAAATACAGGGCATAGTTGCGTTAGCAACATAGTGGAAATAAGGGAGAGTATCGTGGTCAAGAGGAGAAAAGCCGTTCATCTCGCCGAAGGAAAGACCAAGATCATTCGCGCCGTGGAGGGAGACCCCACGGCCATCGACATGGTCGCGAAGACCGATATCACCGCCGGTGATGGCGCGAAGCACGACATATTCGAAGGCAAGGACGTGTGGGCGACCACCACGACATGCAACGTGTTCGAGCTGCTCAAAGCGTGCGGAGTGCCTGTTGCATACCGAGGGCAGACCGACGAGCGAACGATCCGCGCGTCCAAGTGCACCATGCTTCCGTACGAGGTCGTGGCAAGGCGCGTCGCGCTCGGCTCGTACCTGAAACGCAACCCCAATGTCCCTTACGGAGAGCGACTCGCGACGCTTGTCGTGGAATTCTTCCTCAAGACGAGCGGCAAGAAATTCGGCTCCATCGACCTCACCAAGGACGACCCGCTGATCACCTCGTGGTCGCAGGAAGGACTGCGGATATGCAGGCCGGATATGGCCGGTCAAGTCGAGGCGATCACGATTCCCGCCAGCGTTATCTATGGTAAGGAGTCGACGCACCCGCTCTACGAGATGGAAAAAATCGTTCGCCGCGTGTTTATGGTACTGGAACATGCGTGGATGATGCAGGATTGCGAACTTTGCGATATCAAGATCGAATTCGGTTTTGATTCGCGGGGCAAGCTGCTCGTCGCGGACGTCATCGACAACGACTCGTGGCGGCTCTTCGACGAGAGCGGTCAGCATCTCGACAAACAGCGTTATCGCGACGGTGAGTCGCTCGAGGAAGTCGCAGCGCTCTACGAAGAGGTCGCGCAGCGTTCAGGTTTGTTCGAGAAGCTTGCGCTCAAGCCCCTCATCATTCTGTGGCGCGCGTCCGAATCCGACGACCTCGGGCCCTTTCAGAAGGCGCATGCGGCACTCGGCGCTCCCGCTGAGATCGTCGAGATAACCGGTTCCGTGCACAAGGCACCAGAGAGGTGTCTCAGTGATCTGCGTGGCACGCTCTTGTACGGATCGTTCTCGACCGTTGTCATTGCATACGTTGGGCGCTCCAACGGTGCAGGTCCGGTTTTTGCGGCGGACACGCATGTTCCTGTCATCGCAGTGCCTTCGACGGTGGAGGAATTTCCAAACGACGTGTGGTCATCGCTGCGCATGCCCTCGCACGTGCCGCTCATGACTGTGCTCGAGCCGTCGAACGCGATAGAGGCGGCGCTCGGCATCCTCGCGCAGCGTTCTCCCTCGGCTTATGCAGCTCGGAGACTCATTGCCGAGAGCCACAAGCTGAACAAAGAAAATTCCCCAACGTACGGCACGTCGATCTATGGCAGAGCCATGTGATCAAGATCCCCGCGAACCATCGTTCGCGGGGATCCTTCTTTTTACTGTTTCAAACCAAGGCCCGTGCGTATCAGATACCAGCCCCGACGCCGCACGGCGGGTCGGGGTCCCGACCGAAGCGTCGGGATTGATGCTATTGTTTCAAACCAAGGCCCGTGCGTATCAGATACCAGTTGATGGCTATCAGTACGACGATCATTACCGTGAGCACGAGCAGCGATATCCAAAGTGCAATGTCCGCGATGCCAAGAAAGCCGAAACGAAATCCATTGATGAGGTAGAAGATCGGATTTATATACGTCGCGTATTGCGCGACAGGAGGAAGCGAATGCACGGAATAGAAGACGCCGCCGAGGTACACGAGCGGTGTCAGGACGAATGTGGGCACGAGGTTGATGCCATCGATGGATTTTGCATACACACCATTGACCAACCCCGCGAGCGAGAAGACGACAGCCGTGAGGATGGCGAAGAAAAGAATAATGAAGGCATTGAAGAGTGCGAGATGCAATCCAGTAAATATGAGCGACACGAGCATGACGAGTGCGCCCACCATGACGCCGCGGATGACTCCGCCGGAGACGAATCCGGCGATGATGAGCCACGGCGGCATCGGGGAGACGAGCATTTCATCTATCGAACGCGCAAAGAATTTCGATTGGAAGAACGTGAAAGACGAATTGGCATAAGCGCTCGTGACGATGGCGAGCATCACGAGCCCCGGCACGACGAAGCTCATGTAATTGACCCCTTGCATCGTCCCGATGCGCGAGCCCAAGATGGTGCCGAAAATAGCGAAGTAGAGGACGGACGTCATGACGCTCGGCAAGAATGTCTGCACCCAAATACGGAAAATACGCGTTACGTCTTTGCGAAGCATCGTATAGAAGGCGATCCATTTTCGTTGAGGACTCATATTATTTTTCTGACGTTAGTTTAAGGAATACTTCTTCGAGACGTCCACCTCGATAGCCGTCTTTGGACTCGCCGCCCTCATGCATCGCAAGTATCTGCTCCATCGTGCCGTTGGCGACGATCTGGCCTTTGTTGATGATGGCGACGTGTTTGGCGAGCTGCTCTGCTTCTTCGAGATAATGCGTCGTGAGCAAGATGGTGAGTCCTCCGGCGGTGAGTTTCTTCAGATAATCCCACATGCTGCGACGCAGCTCCACATCGACGCCGGCTGTCGGCTCGTCGAGGATGAGGAATTTCGGCTGATGAATAAGTGCACGCGCGATCATAAGCCGTCGCTTCATGCCGCCCGAGAGCTGAAAGCTGTTGCCGTACATCTTTTCCCCAAGACCCAGATCGGTGAGCAATTGCTTGGCGCGTGGGACAGCTTCCGAGCGGGGAATACCGTAGTAGCCGCCTTGATTCACCACGGTGTCGATGGGATTTTCGAACGGATTGAAATTGATCTCTTGTCCGACGAGCCCGATATAACTCTTGGCGACTTCCGGCTCTTTATCAATGTCGCGTCCGAACACCTCCACCGTGCCGCCCGTTTTATTTACGAGACCCGTCGAGATGCCAATGATAGTCGTTTTGCCTGCACCATTTGGTCCAAGCAGCGCAAAGAAATCACCCTCGGGCACTTCGAGCGACACGCCCCTCAGCGCCTGCACACCATTGCCATATGTCTTGGTCAGATTTTTTATCGAGAGTGCGGGGGTAGCCATAGCGCAGAAGTATAGCATATTGGCCCTGAAAGGAGCTTTCCATGAAGGGTAATGCTATGAGATGACATCTCATAGCATTGGTTGCGAAAGAGGGAAAAATGTTGTATAAATCGGCGAGATAAATGAGTAAAAAAGAAAGAGGAGGACGAAATGGCGAAGTTCATGCTCGTCGCGCATCAAGTGAATTCGTGCAAGGCTTTCGAGCAACTCATCATCGAGCTTTGTAAGAAGGGTCTCGGGGTCGAATTCTTTCACTCGTATGGCGATGAAACGAAAGACGCCAAACCCATCGAACTACTCGAAGCTGTCGAGCGGTGCGATGCTGTTGTCGCGGGAATGTCCGGGAATTGCCAGATGGAATTGGTGGCGCTCCGGCACGCGCAGACACTTGGAAAGGTGTCGGCTCTCTATGGCGACATACCGGGCGCTCATCGGCGCGAACAGTTCGCTTCCGTGCGTGAAAAACTTTCCCTACTCTTCGCCGTGAGCAAGGTCGACGCAGACACTACTCGGTATGAAGGCTTGTATCCGGAGACGTGCGAGATCATCGCGGCGGGTTCGCCGGAGTGGGAGCGGTACTTCAAGGTGCCCATCAGTCGCGAAGACATGCGAGAGCGACTGATGATAGCGGACGACGAGTTCGTCATCTATGTGCCTGCGTCAGATAGCGCTCTTGAGATTTTCCCTCTGTATGCAGAGGTGATCAATGCTTGCAGCGATTACTTCGGTTCGTGGAATCCTGAGACCAAAATATTCCTCGCTCTCACGCGTCATCCGGCAGACAAACGTGTGACGCCGACATCAGCGTACGACCAGATAGTTCGCGCCGCGAATGAGATCAGTGCCGGCAAAATGCAGTGCGTGCTACTCGACGATGTTCCGTCGAGTCACATTCTTTCTGCCGCTGACCTCGTCGTTACGTACATCGGATCGTCGGTCGGCATTGAAGCGGTAGCAAGAAGGATACCTGTCGTTGAGCACACTTCCTCGCTGACACGATGGAAGTTCGCCCAAAGTGAGAAAGTCGAACGGTCGTATTTTGCACGCATGGGTGCGGTACTGGAAACAGAGACGACTGAATCTTTGACGCGCCAGATCTTGAAATGGGCACATCATCTCGAATACGACGTGAACGTCTTGCGCGAAATCCAGGAAGCCGCACTTCCGTATCGCGAGGAAGGCGAGTCGGTACGCATCATGCGCGAGGCGCTGGAGAAAAAGCTGGCCGAGCGAAAGTAAGTTCTTTGCTATGAGATGTCATCTCATAGCACCTAAGGCGGAGACATCTCCGCCTTTATATTTTATGTTACGCCACTTGACAAAGCCTATTATTATGTTTATAGTCTGAAAACTCAAAGCGATGCTTTGATGCCCAGACAGCCGGGCCAGAGGCTGAGGAGCTGCGGCGATGCTGCGGATCCGTACGTTCTTTGACGATGTCAAAGAGGAGAAGTGCAATGTACTCATACATCACAGTGGCCGATAGGGTTGCCGCCATCCGCGTAAACAGCGGCTACGGCCCCGGCCCGCACGTAAGACTCATCGGCTCGACCTTTCCCATCGTTCCGGCGGGTACCGTCATGGACAACTTCTCCGTGACAATGCCCGACGGTCTGCATGCGATGGCGTTTATGTGCAGATTCGAGGGTGAGCGCGAGAGGGGTAGCGGAAGGAACCGCCGGCTCGAGCACATCATCCACTCTAGTTGCGCCGTGTTGCTCGCGTGGGTGGAGGGCGGCAAATCCTTTGTGATGGATGCCGCAGACATGAAGGCCGAGCAGTTGGCGATGTTCAATTCCTTTGTTCGCTCGGATGAGAATATTTTCGTGACTGACACCGAGCGCAAGATCGCCTTCGTATCTGGTACTCTGCCGCGGCAACTCGATCCCGAGTGGACATACAAGTGTGTGCCCGCTCTGTACATCCTCGATTACATCGCCAAGAAGATCACGCTCGATGAGCTCGATGCGCGTGCGATCTCCGAAGTGGCGGCCCGCGACGAGCTCGTGGAGTTACGTCAAAAGTTCATGCAATCGGCCGAAGATCTGGAGCGCGCGAGCATTCTCAATCTGTCCGCAGAATCGCGTGCAAGGCAGTGCGAGCGTGAGCGTGCCAATCTCGAAGAGGCCCATGACGCGATGCGCGAGGCTTTCACTCGCGTCAGGAGTCATCCGGTGCACAACCTTCTCTCGAAGGCACCGGTCTCGCTACAGCCGAAGGCGACCCGTGAATTCGTCGCCTCGCTCCAAGCTCACTAGTTCTGTTCACGTCCGCGCCGGAGATGTTCTCTCCGGCGCGGTTTTTATTTGAGCAACTCTTTTTTGATGTACTCGTACGTTTCGTTGTGGTCTTTGATAGCATGCGTGGGAATGACGCCGATGACGGTCTCGTCGTTGCGCCCCGGTTCGAGCGCATCGCCCACATAGAGAGATTCATCTTTGGCCCAGCCCTTCATATCGCACAGCTGCTTCACGTTGTAGCCCTTATTGTGCCCCGTATGGAAAAAGTCGAAATTGGTGGTGCCGCCCACAGTGACCTCGATGCCGTCTTTGAGGAGTTGCTGCACGTCTTTTTCGTGGTCGGCGAGGATCTTTTTGCGCTTCGCGCCAGCCGGATCGAAAGCGCGCTTTTTTTCCAATTTTTCATGCTGACCGATCAGGCTGTATGAGATCTGCGCGCCACGGTGTTCCACGAGATCGTTCTCATCCACGACCTTCAGCGCGACCTCCGCCTTCACCATTTCGATGAATGCATTCACGAGAGCGGTATCCCTGTCATTGAGCACGTCATTCCAGAGGAGTGAACCGTCTTTGTCGACGGCGTAATTGCCCTGCTGGCAGAGCATGTAATACAGGCCGTTGAATTTCTCGGGGATCTGGTCGATCATCTGCGAGCGCTGCGCGCCGGAGACGACGATCACATCCTTCGCTCTGCACAATTTTTCAAAGAGAGGCTGGTGCTCGGCCATCATCAGTGTGCGGCTCGGCGTAAGTGTGTCGTCGAGATCGAAGAACACATGCTTGTACATGCTGGCCATCGTAGCATGAGACGCATGACTGCCGCGTCTATTTCACGAATGTATCGGCGGTGTGTCAGGCGGGGCTGTTGGAAAGGTCGAGGCGAGCGGGTACCGTTTCGTCTTTTTCCGGTCTGTAGGCAGGCAAGAAGACGGTCACGGTCGTGCCTTGGCCCACGGCGGAGCGTACGCTGATCTTGCCGCCATGGAGCTTCACGAGTTCGTTGGTGATCGTCAGTCCAAGTCCGCTCCCGCTCTGGCCGCGGGCGCGCGACGGGTCGGAGCGGTAGAAGGGCTCGAAGATGCGCATGAGGTCTTTGCGTGCGATGCCGATGCCGGAGTCACGAACGGTGAGTTCTACGTATCGCTCATCGAGGCTCGGAGCCACGAGCACGGCCACTTGCCCGCTGCGCGGCGTGTAGACGACGGCATTCTTCAAGATATTTTCTGTGATCTGGCGCAGCGCGGTCGCATTGCCCCATGCGTGGAATGATACGTGTTTTTCCAGAGATACATTGACGTGATTCTTCTGCGCGAGGATCTTGTATTTTTCTATCGCATCGACCGCGATGCCCGAAAGATCGACGGCCTCGAATTCTATGCGGCCCGGTCGGATGAGAGCCGAGAGCGTGAGGAGGTTGTTGATGATCTCGGAGATGCGATCGAGCTCCTCGACGTTGCTCTCAAAGGTATCGCGCACCTCGGGTTTTAATTCCCGATCGAGCAGCATGATCTCGGAATTCGTTTTGATAACGGAGAGGGGAGTGCGCAATTCGTGCGCAATGTTGCCGATGAACTGCTTTTGCGTCGTGAGGGCGTTGCGCGCGGGCGCGAGCGTGATACCGGAGACCACCGCAGAAAATATGATCGCGAGGACGAGGATGATCATGACGATGACCTCGATGCGCTCGAAGCGGATGGTCTGCACGGTGTCTATCGACCTGTCTATGGCTGCAAGCACGGCGGGGGATACCGTCGAAATTCCGTTAGAGCGCACCGCCTCGTGAATGCCTTCACGGATGGTCTGGTCGATGCTCTGATTGATCTCGATGGACGAGAAGCTGATGAGCGCTACGATGACAAGCGCAAAACTGATCTGCAATACAACAATATGTACCTCCGTGCGAAAAAACGGGTCGTCGCGGTACTTATTCAGAGAGGCGGTAACCGATGCCACGAACCGTCTCGAGTACCCCATTATTGTTCTCATCACCCAATTTTCTGCGAAGATTTTTGACATGCACATCTACCACGTTGCTAAAACCGACATAATTGAAATCCCACAAGTGATTGAGCAGATCCTCCCGATTCACGACCTGATTCGGGTGTCGCATGAAGTACTCAAGCAAACCGAATTCTTTCAGAGTGAGTGGAATTTCCTTGCCGCTGCGTGATACTTTGCGCTCCGTCGGATTCAATTCGAGTTCTCCGACCTTCAAGACCTCGGGCAAACTCTCCGTCGGCCGGCGCAAGAGCGCGCGCAGGCGCGCGACGAGCTCTGCGAAAGAGAAGGGCTTGATGAGATAATCATCGGCACCGGCAAGCAGCATTTCCACCTTGGTGTCGGTCTCGGCCCTCGCCGTGAGCACAAGGATCGGGGTGGTAATACCCATCTCACGCGTCTTCTTGCAGATCTCGAAACCGTCCATCGAAGGGAGCATGAGGTCCAGAATGATGATGTCGTAATCGCTCCGATGCAACGAGATACGGGTCATCGCTTTTTTGCCATCGGCGATCGTGTCCACCGTGTAGCCTTCGAGCGAGAGTCCCTTCGTGAGCGCAGCAGCAAGCTTCTGTTCGTCCTCAATGAGCAATATTTTCATACCGATAATTTCGTCGTATTAGTTGTTATGTGAACTGCCGATGTCGGCACTTCTAAGCGCGCAGAGTACATGAGTGAAGATGAAGTTTTCATGATTTATATGCAATTTCCCTCGGAGAAACCGCACCCTACAACAAAAGCCCCTCTTGCGGCAAGAGTAAAATCGTGTTGAATTGAGTACGCGTACTTATAAAGAAAAAACCCGAACCTTACGGTCCGGGCTATTGTGTTCCCACTGTTTCCAGCGCTTTTTTGTACTTTCGACCTGCAAACACATCTCTTCCGAGGTCGCCACAGGCGCGCCACGAGACGTCGCCCCGCAAGAGTTCAGCGTTGTCGGCGCCGAAGTACTTGGCAATGAGCTCTCGTCCCTTTGTGAGACGGTCCCTCACACTGCGGACCTGATCGCCCTCTAGTGCGGCTATCTCTTCGGTCGAATATCCTTCGGCCTGAAGCATCACCGCCTTGAAGTAGTGCTTGCGTACGCATTCGCTTGAATTGCCGGTGCCGTTTTTTGCTATCTTCTCGAGCGCGCGGCACAGGTCCCACATGAACAGGTGCTTCTCCTGCGAAGGGCAGCGCATCCAATGTTGCGAATGTGTATCGTCGACATCCTCGACCTCGTTCTTACGCGTTCGCTGCTCCGAGAAGAAGATGTTGCGAAGGATCGTTTTGGTCCACGCCTTCATGTTGGTGCCGTCGAAGGCGTGAATGTCGGCCCACGCATGTGCAAGCGTTTCCTGAACTAGATCGTCAGCGCGGTCGACGTTGCGGCTAAGCCGCAGCGCTACCGAGCGAAGGAGCGGTATCGCTTCGATGAGAGCCGCACGAACCCTTTTGTCGACCTGTGTCCTATCAAGCATCGGCATGACTCCGAAAACTAGGTAAACTAGGCGAGTCGTACCACATTTGACTGATTAGCGCAAGGCCCACAATAAAAGTAGCCGGACCCCTCACTGGGTCCGGCTCTTGCGAAAGTGCTGCGAAAATTGGCCAAGCCTCGGTCTATCGAGAACGATCGCGAGGTCCCTTGCGTCGGGGCCGAAACCATCCTCGTCCTTGAGACCGAGATGCTTTCGCAGGCTTTCGCGACCTTGAATGACCCACAGTCGTACCGCCTCACCCGAACATTTGCAGATCCTCCCTGCCTCTGTGAACGTGTTTCCGGCTGCAATGAGCTTGATGGCGTGTTGCTGCTTTGCCGTAAGTTTTTTTAATGCTCGCATGACGTCGGAGTGGTTTGCTGCCGCGTCTTGCTCGGGAAATGAACGAAGCGTCTCGGCATACCAGCCGTCGGGATCAGCCACCTCTCGCCGTTTCTTTTTCGAATCGCGGTATTGATTAAAGAGTATCGCCGAGAGCCACGAGAACATCTTTCTAGCGGGATCGTAGCGTTCGATAGCCCCGAGCGCTCGGACGAGTGTTTCTTGCACGAGGTCTTCCGCACGATCAGGTTCCTCGCGGCATAACTTCAGCGCGAAACGGCGAAGCCCCTTCAGTTCGGCCTCCATTGCCTTTTTCGTGGTCGCCAATTTTTCTTCGTTCGTCGACATGAGAGCACCTTCTTCTCTATGAATCCTTTGCGACTTTACAACGACAATAAAGGCCGGGCAAGGGAATGAAAAAAACCGGACCCATTGCTGGGTCCGGTAATTACTAAACAGGCTCAAGAACCTTCGTACTTATTGCGGCTTTGATGCGGGACTCCGGACCAATATCATGCTCGCTTTCCATGCCGAGCCTGCTCATCAGGTCCTTGCGCGCCCTATTCAGTCGACTCTTGACCGTGCCGACAGGACACGTAGAGAGCAGTGCGGTCGCACTGTAGTCAAAGTCGCTTTGAATAGCATGAGCAAGTGTCTTGCGAAGCCGCGGATCCAGATCTTTCATGCTGCTGAAGACGTCACTGATCTCGAGCGCAGCTTCTTGTTCGGGCAGTGCCCGAGACCTCGGTTCCACATACTTTTCAAAATAGTGGAGCTCATGCGTCGAGCGGCGTCGCTGGAGAAGCGCCCGTTCTTTGATCATGTTGCGGAGGATGCGCGAAAGCCACGCTTTCATATTGGTGCCCACGCGAAATGAGTGGATGTTACTCAATGCGCGCACGAGCGTATCCTGAACGACATCCTCTGCAGTTTCGCGGTTCTTCGTGATGGAGTAAGCGAGTCTCCGGAGGAACGGTACGGCATCTCGCATATTTTTTTCGTCGAAAACCCGAATATTGTTGAAGAGTTCGTCTTTGAACTCTCTGGGTAACCGACGAATGAAGTCGTACGCCTCACTCTCCGTCATGGTCAGCTCTGGAGCGGCAATGCGCGCGAATCGGCGTTCCGAGACATGTCCGGGGATCTTTTCCCGGACTTTTCTCAAGACGCGAATTCGCCTGGTACGCAGGATCGTATGCCCGACACCAAGTTCGATGCGACGCTTTTTTCTCATTGAGATGATGTAAGAAAGCGTCTCTTCGTACGACATGCCGAGCTTATCGGCAGCAGCTTTCGCTATTGCCTCTACGGTCCGTCTCGTTTCCGGAATAGTGTCACGCACCGCGCGCAGGACGGCCATTCGTGCTTCAATGACGCCGAATCTTTCCTTAAGCCGCAGCTCTTTTTTAATAGCAGGTTTGAGACTGCTGATAAAAACCTGCGCCTGCACTTCTCCACACCCGAAGTCCGGCACGACCGCGAAAGCGAGCCGCCGTACCGATATTTCTTTTTCGGGGATTTTTGCGCGCGCAGCGCGCAGAATGGCCAACCGTCGTTGGTGGGTCGACATGAGAGCACCTCGTTGTGCGCTATAAACTTCATGGACTGTACAACGAACAGGCGATTGAGGCAAGCCCTAATGCAGATCGAGGCCTTTGAGGAAGTCTTTGAAGTGGCCGTTCATTTCGGGGTGGCGCAGGCCAAATTCGACGACGGTCTTCAAATATTCGAGTTTGTTGCCGGTGTCGTAGTATTTACCGTTCTTTATTTCGACGGCATAGATACCGCGTTCTTTGGCAAGCTCGGTGATCGCATCGACGAGCCACACTTCGCCGCCTTGGCCGGGTTTCGTATTTTCCAATATTTCAAAAAGGCGCGGCGGCATGATGTACGCACCGTGCGTCGCCAGATTGGATGGTGCGTCTTCAGGCTTCGGCTTTTCGACTATCTTATTGATCTTGAACACATTTTCCTCGATGGGCGAGATGTCGGCAATGCCGTACTTGCTCACGGATTCTTTGGGCACGCGCACGGCTGAGATGACCGGCATTTCGTATTTTTCCCAGACGTCTATCATTTGCTTGAGCCGTGGAGGGTCGGAATAGATGAACTCATCGCCCCAGAGGATGGCAAAGGGCTCATCGCCGATGGCCGTCTGCGCATTGAGTACCGGTGTGCCGTTGCCGTACGGTCCCTTCTGACGGATATAAATGAAATTGGCCATTTCGGCGATGCGTCGCACTTCCGCCGCCTGCTCGTGCTTGCCGCCTTCTTCCAAACGACGCTCGAGCTCATACGGATAATCGAAATGATCTTCAATGGAGCGTTTGTGAGCGCCGGTCACGATGATGATGTCTTCGATGCCCGAGGCTACGGCTTCCTCGACCACATATTGAATGATGGGTTTGTCGACGATGGGGAGCATCTCCTTGGGCATCGCCTTGGTCGCTGGCAAAAAGCGCGTGCCGAATCCTGCTGCGGGAATTATTGCTTTGCGAACTTTTTGCGCCATATGAATGTATATTGTACCAGAGCCCGAAGGCTCCGTTTGTAACAGACGTTGGCATGGGCGGTTCCTTGCAGACGTGGAAAAAATCAACACATGGCGGAGCTGCGCACAAGACTTGCGCTTTAAAAAAGGGTGCTACAGTGAAAAGCGGATAATAAAGTAAAAAGACCGATTTTTCGGAAGGAGATGGTCATGGCGGAAGACGCTGAAAAAGATCAGGTGTCCGAAGGACTTCATAAGGACGTCGAGACACTTTTAAAAAAGCTCGCCGACTTGCGCGACAAAAAGTCCGCGCAAAAAAAGGCGTCACTCGATTTCGATGAAGAACTCTCACGGATCGAGAACTACGTGAAGGAGCTCGAGCAGAGCGTCGGCTTTGCTCTTGAGAATCATCGGGAAGTGATCGCAGATCTGAGGGGTCGGCTCACCGAGGCCGCCGCAACGGTGAAAGCTCTGAAGGAGCCTCCGTGGTCGCGTGCGACCTTCGTGCGATTCATTCGCATGGAAGGGCCAACGGAAACCTTTCCTGGTATTCCGCTCATCGAAGTAAAAGATGTGCCCGGCAATATCGCGCGCGTGTACTTCATGGACGAAGAGACCGATGTGCATTCGCTCAAGTACGGACAGGTGTTGCTCATCCGTGGGCGAGACGGTTATGCCAATCACGTCGTCGAGACGCTCGATGAGTGCAAGACAGAGGGCGTTGTGGCTTCGGTCGTCGATGTCCTCACTGCCGATCACAGTGGCGCCCGCCTCCTCGTTTCAGCGAGGGAGCAGGATACGCCGCAGGTGATGCACACGGTCGCAGGGCTCGCCACGGATACCGTGAAGAAGGGTTCGCGCGTCCTTGCCGATACTGCCTCACGTCTCGTGCTCGAATTGCTTCCCGCACTCGAGACCTCCGAGGGCTACCTCGTCGCAGAAGTTCCGGACGTTACGTTCGGGGACATCGGCGGCTTGGACGCTCTGAAGCAGGAGATCGAGGAGTGGCTCATCCATCCCATTCTTTTTCCTAAAACATCACAACGGATGGACGAACCGCGCCCGAAGGGTTGCGTGCTGCAAGGTGGTCCGGGACTGGGCAAGACGATGCTTGCAAAAGCTATCGTCAACCGGCTCCACGAGATCCGCTGCGCTCACCTCAAGCTCGATGCAGCGCTCGTCAAACCCGTCTTCTACAGCATCAACGGCCCCGAATTGCTCGACAAATTCGTCGGCGAGTCGGAGCGGAAGATCCGCGAGCTCTTCGCGGAAGCGCGGAAGAAATCGCGGCTCGGTATCCCCGTAGGCATCTTCATCGACGAGGCAGAGGCGCTGCTTGGCATTCGCGGTTCGGGCATTTCGTCAGACACCGAGAAGACCATCGTGCCGATGTTCACCTCCGAGATGCAGGGCCTCGAGGAACAGGGCGCTGAGAACATTTTCCTTATTCTCGCAAGCAATCTTGCTCACAGCATTGACGCCGCGGTCAAACGCCCCGGCCGGTGCGACCAGATCTTCATCGTGCCTCGCCCCGATAGGGCCGGCGCCACCGAGATCTTCAAGAAATACTTGCGGGCGGATTGGCGGCAGCTGCATCCGAAGTACAACGAGGATGTCTACACGCCCGATAGTGATGGCAAGCCGCGCAAGGATGATTCCGGTAAGGAAATCCGGTATCAATTCGGCAATAAAGCCGAAGCCGCGCGCGACTACCTCATCGAGCACACCGTGGCACGCATCTTCGACGACGAGTCGCGCAACGTGGTTGTGAATATCAGCTACGAAGGCGGAGTCGGTCAGATAGTGCGCTATCACGACCTCATCTCGGGCGCCATCATCGCCAACGTCGTGAAGCGCGCGAAGCGCTTCGCGAGAGTTCGGTACACCGGCTCTCTCAGCAAGCTGGGCATTCTGCACCGTGCTGATGAGCTCGTCGACTTGCCGGAGCAGGATCTGCGCAAGCAAGGTATCGAGCCCCCCGGTGTGAAGTTGAAAGACCTCTACCAAGCCGTCGAAAAGGTGTACGGCGAGATCGAGGTCCCCAACGACAATCGCGCCATCCGTCACTGGCTCCTGATCGAGAATCTCGCGCAGGGCCGCGACGTGGCCAACGTGTCGTTCAACAGGAATCCGAACGAAGAGTAACTAGTCGCAATCGCTTCTCATAGTAATATGCTATGAGAAGCGATTTTGTTTTTGAGTTGTGATGAAAATCGCGAGCTGCATCGTTGCGGGCACCCATGCGTCGCCGTCACCGTACTTCCAGTACGGCTCCGTCGCCGCATTGCCCGCGCCTCGCATCTCATCGATTTTCATCAAACTCGTGGTTCGTTGACACAAGGAGTTAGAAAATGAAAAAGTTGGAAACCCTCATCGGTTCCGAGACAGAATACGGCATTCTCGTTTCCGCCGAAGATGAAAAAGCGTACGGCGGATTGGAAGGCCATACCATCACCTGCAGAGCCACTCATGCAATGCTCCAAGAGGGCATTACTATAGCGGGTGGCGGCATCTGCCGTGATCCACATACATACACTTCTCTCGAAGAACACGATCAAGCAGAGAAATTGGTCCGACTGTACGGCGATGACGACAAAGACGATGCAGACACTCCGGAACATAGTGAGCTGCAGCGTAAACTTTCGCAGCGGCGCGGATACTCGGGCTCGATGCTGGTCAACGGCGCGCGCTTTTACGAGGACATGATGCATCCGGAATACTCATGCGCCGAAGCCGACGACCCGTATGTTGCCCTCTGTGCGCAAAAAGCGGGCGACCGCATCGTGCAGAGTGCGGCCGAGCGTGTGCAAGGACTCGTGAGTGAGATCGTGGGCTCGCCCGCGACTATCAGCATCATGAAGAATAACAGTGATGGACTTGGCAGGAGCTACGCAGGACATGAGAACTATCTCGTTTCCCGCACGTTGTTCAGCGACCTGGTCAAATATTCGGATAAAAGCCATGCGATGACGATGTTCTTCGTCGTGCGCCAGTTACTTACCGGTGCCGGCAAGATCGGCTCTGAAACGCGGCTTCCCGTGCCCTACCAGATATCGCAACGCGCCGACTTCTTCACCGACCGCTTCACATCCAGTACGACATGCAACCGCGGCATCATCAATATACGCGACGTGCCGTATGCGGATGAGCAGCGCTATGGTCGCTTTCATGTGATCGTCGGTGACAGCAATCGCTCGGACCTCTCGCTCTTCCTGAAATTCGGCACGACAGCACTCTTCTTGATGATGCTGGAGGACGGATTTCTTGCGCGGGAGTGCCCGTGGTACGGCGTCGCGCTCTTGCGGCCCGTATATTCACTGCACACCGTATCGCGCGATCTTTTGCTCACGCGGAAACTCACCTTGGAGGACAGGCGTCGCGCGAGTGCTCTCGATATCATGCAGAGTTTTGCGGAGTGCGCGGACAAGTTCGTGTCTGCTCGCGCGCTCCCTGCCGTGTGGCAGAGAGTCGTTACCTTGTGGAAAGGGACGCTCGAAGGCCTTGCGGGTGATAGGCATAAGCATCCGCTCTCACGCTCACTCGATTGGGTGGCGGTGGAGCGCGTGCTCTTACACCACATGAAAAAGTCGGGCGAAGGGATTGAGAGCGAAAAGTGTTGTGCTCTAGAGCTTTCGTACCGAACACTAGGGCGTGACGGCGTCTTTTCCATGCTACAGGAGCGTGGACAACTCACCCCGATCGCCGATGAACATGATGTGGAGCGTCTCGTCATGAGACCTCCTCAAACGACGCGCGCATACCTGCGTACGGAGATCATGCGGCGGTACGAGAGAGACATCATTCATCTGAAATGGGACTACATCCACCTCGTGAACGGCGGTGTGCTCGATATGGTCGACCCGCTGTGGAGTGGGGAGGCGGTCCGCACGCTCTTTGCGGGCGATCCGTCGCTCGAAGAATTTCTTTTGCGCGTGCAGAGCGCTTCTTCGGATCACATACAGTGTCACCCACGTCAACAAAGGGAACGACGATGAGAGACCGCATCATCGGCATCGAGAATGAGCTCGCAGCCGTCAGAGTACATCAGGAAAATATCGAGCAGATAAACGAGGACGACCAGATCGCAGCGCAGGCTGCAATGGCCGGATTCAGGATCCCAAGGTCCGGCGCTGCTCCCTCACTCGAAGAGTGTGTGAAGCGGGGACACTATCATCTCGGGTGTTACGAGCACTCACGTCTGTGGCTGCCAAATGGCGGCTGTCTCTACGTCGACATGCAAAAACTGGAGTGGGCTTCGCCGGAGTGCAGGCGCGTGCGTGATGTTGTCATCTACAACAAAGCGGGCGAGCGTGCGGCCATAACCACCGTGCGTGGAGATAACGGCGAGCCCCTCTTCGATCTCTACAAGACCAATGTGGCGCGACAGCGCAACGCGGCCTTTCCGGAGATCGAGGAAGATGTCTCTTTCGGAGCACACGAGAACTACACTGTCTTCGGCATGCCGACCGTTGGGGTTTCCACCGATGCGTACTATCCGCTCTTGCCGTTCCTCGCCACGAGACAGATCTATGGCGGCTCGGGATGGTGGAAGCGCGGACAAAAAAAACATTTTTGGCGTTCGCAACGCGCTGCGTTCACATACCACATCAGCGGCGGCACGACGACCGGCAGCGCGCGCGGTCTGTTCAATGACCGTAATGAGCCGTGCGCGACGCTCCCCGGCCTCAGCCGTTTTCACCTCATTATGGGTGACGCCAACATGCTCGAATACGCGCTCTTCCTCAAGATCGGCGCGACGATGCTCATGGTGTCGATGAACGAAGAGCGGCTTCTACCGAATTGGCACATCAGGTCGCTGGAGCACGAAAATCTCACCGCGCCCTTTCTCGGGCCCCTGAACGCGTTCCAAGCCACAGCCAAGGAGAGAGATCTCACACGACAGATGCTTACGATCAGCGAAGATCGCTTAAGCACATGGCAGCTCATCTCGCCCATTGAGATGCAAGAGCGTTATTGCGATATGGCGCACGCATACGTGCGCAGCACGTACTTCGAATCGGAGGAAGCTGAATCTGAAGCGCATCAGATCTGTGCCATGTGGAATGAGACGCTTTCCGCGCTCGCGCGTAAGGATGCGTCGTTCCTCATGGGAAGGATCGATTGGTTCACGAAGCAGCAGCTTGTGCAAAATGCCATCAAGCAGCAGCGCAATAAGCGCGGCGGGGCGCGCACGTGGAAAAACATCCGCGCGGACATCGACGTGCTTTATCACGAGCTCGGCGAAGGTTCTCTCTATCATAAACTGGTGAAAAAGGGGATCGCAAAGCGGGTCGTGACCGACGAAGAGATCTCCCGCGCACGCGCGGAACCTCCGCCACCGACATCCGCTCGTGGCACGCGTGCATCAATACGCGGTCGCGCCATTGCGGAAGCGTTACGCAACAATCCTCCGAAGAGTATCCGTCGACTCGTCCTGCCCATTCATTGGGATGGGATCGAATACTGGCGTGAAATGGTTTCCTGCGGCAGTGATGTCCGCTTCGTGCTCGGCGATCCAATGCAGTATGAATCTGCGGCGCTCGAGAGATATCTTCGGGATCCGATGAAAAAGGAAGCCGAATATCCTCCGACCGAGTCGCCCGACATTTGGTATTGAGAAATTTTGCGTTTTGCACCCCCTTGATATACTGCGTATGGGAAAGGAGCGATCCAATGACCCAGAAGCAGCAGCCGCCGGAACAAAAGCCGGCGACCGAGACCACGCAGAAGCCCGCGGAAGAAGACGAGGACCTCCTCGACATGGAAGACATTCGCGGAGCAAGCGAGAAAAAGCTCAAACAATGGAGACAGGTCGGCCAGACGGGAGGCGAGTAATGAACTCCGTCCTCCCGTACAGCCACACCTAAGCCGCTGAACCTTTGCGTTCGGCGGCTTTTCGTTTTGTGCTGCGTTGCGGCTGCGCGCACAGCATCCATAATGAACGAAGATCAAAAGGAGACAGAAAATGTCTGCGTTAGTCACGAGAAAACTTTCTGCGGCGCAGGTGCGCAAGCAATGCGATATTTCCGAGATCGAGCGCGTCGAAGGTGATGCGCCGGTCGATCACAAACTATTCATGGGACTCGGTCAGGACCGTTTTTCTCATGCGCTCGCGCTCTGCGTCGCGACAGATGATCCGCTGCACAACATTGCGGCGGTCGACGTCGCCGGAGTGGGCGGATATCGCGCCATCGAGGGAGCGCTCAAGGAGCTCCTCGCAAAGCGCACATGGCCCGATCCGGACGACGTGTGCTACGTGTTCAACTTCGAAGACCCGTCGAAGCCGCAGCCGATCACCCTCCCCAAAGGGACGGGCAAGAAATTCCGGCGGCGCGTCGCGCGCATTCTTCACGATATCAAACGTGACGTACCGAACGACCTTCGCTCAAAAGAGACCGAAGAAAAGAGGCGCGCGGCTCGCGAGTCATTCGAGACGTGGCAGAGCGAAACGATGGAGCGCATCCGCGAGTTCGCACGAGGCTTCAAGCTCGTCGTAATAAGCGATGTTCTCACTGAGCTCAATGTCGCTCCGATGCTCTCGTTCATTGCCGCACTTCGCGGCGAAGAGCGCACGGGCGAAGGGTCGGAACTTCCGGCCGAAGAGGAGTACGTCAAGCAGCAGCTGAGCGAAGTGCAAAAGGTGCACCTCGATACGCATATGCGGAACTTCGTGCGCAAGCTCGGGGACTGGAACAACGAGCACGGCATCCACAGCGAGCTTCGTCGCCGCACCATGGATATGAGCGAGCTCATCGAATCCGCCGAGCGCGGCGTGGCCAAAGAGGCCATCACGAGAGCGTTCGACAAGTGGTGGCCGCTGCCGGAGCCGAAGCGTTTCCGCGAGAACCTTCTCGCGTATGCTATCGGTTCGTACCAGAGCTTCCTCAAGGACGAGAGCGAGAAAAAGTCGCCGTGGGAATCCACCGACTCGCCGTTCCTTCCTTTTGAAGTGAAGTTGTTCGTGGATCACAGCGAGACGAAGGGTGTGCCCATCGTCGGCGGTGGTATCACGTCGCTTGCAAAGGCTATTGGGAGTATCGGTCGCGGTAGATCGCTCGGTGCGCTCGGCTATGCCGTCGACCATCGCAATCTATCGCCCGGCTACCTTCACTTGGCCAACGGCGGCTACGCCATCGTGAGCATGCGGGATATCGCGACGGTGCCGGGACTCTGGCAGGTCGTGAAGTCTATCATCAAGACCGGAGAGATCCCTGTTGCGGAACATCCGCTCTTGCTCGGCACCGAACCGCTGCATCCCGAACCGCTCAACGCGCGTCTCAAGTTCGTCATCTTCGGTCCCGCGTGGCTCTGGCGTCTCTTCTCGTACGCGGACGATGAGTTCGGCGGATTGTTCAAGATCCGTGCGGAAGTCCTCACCAAAGTGGAACGAACACCGCAGCAGCTGCGCGCGTTCCGCTCGCGGCTCGAGGCTTTTGCGAAGGCGGAAGGTCTGCACTCGCTCTCCGAAGGGGCCCTTTGCGCGCTCATTGAGCACGCTTCGCGGCTTGCCGACATGGGCGATCAGAAATACCTCTCCACCGATCTGCGCACGCTCGACACCCTCATTGAAGAGGGAAACGCTCTTGTCAAAGAGAACGCTCCAATCCAGCGCGAGCATATCGTGGAAGCCATTCGTCAACGCATCTGGCGCTCTGACGTGCTCTATCAGCGGCGTCTCGAGCAGGTCCGCTCGGGCAACGTCCTTGTCGCTGCAAGCGGCAAAGCCGTGGGGCAGATCAACGCGCTCGTCGTGAGTCAGTACGGAAGCATCGCACAGCAGATCGAAGCGTTCTGCCGCAGTGCCGAGAAGCCGTTCAACCTTCCGGTTGAAGTCGCAGAGCAGCTGAAGCATGAGTACGCCGGCATGTGCGATACGTCGCAGGCCGCTCTTGCTTTCGGTCACTCGACGCGCATCACTGCGCGCGTGAGCGTCGGGAAATTCGCTGTCGTCAACCTCCTCAAAGAGGTGAAGCAGGCGGGCCCCATCTTCCAAAAGGCGGATCTCACCGTGCAGGAAATCCTGCGGGGACTCTATGCAGAGGATGAGCCGCTCGAAGCGCACGCCGCGTTTGCTTTCGAGCAGACATACGGCGGTGTCGAGGGCGACAGCGCGTCTATTGCACAGCTCATCTGCCTTGAATCAGCCATCTCGAAACTTCCTATTAGGCAAGACCTCGCTGTAACCGGTTCATTGAACCAGTTCGCGGAAATCCAGCCCATCGGCGGAGTCAACGAGAAGAACGAAGGTTGGTTCGACGACTGTCTCGCACTCGGTCCATTGACCGGTACGCAGGGCACCGTCATTCCGCATCAAAATGCGAAGAATCTCATGCTTCGCGACGATGTCGTGAAGGATTTCGAGCAAGGAAAGTTCCACATGTGGGCCGTTCATACCCTCGACGAGGTACGAGAGATATTCTTTGAACTCAAGCCTGAAGAGGTACGAGCGGAAGTCAAAAAGGGATTCAAGGAACTGGCGGACAAAGCGAAAAAGTCGCGCCCCGCTCCCGAGAAACCCGAATAACTCCAAACCCCCGACAGCACTGTCGGGGGTTTTTCTACTTTCCAAGATGATATTATTTGAAAAGGGAAGAAGGAGAGACGCATGGACAAAGATGAGCTTCAGGCGCTTTTGGTGAGACTGCAGCCGCTGTATAACGAACTCTGGAAAGAATATCCTGAGATCGATGCATTTGGCGGCGGCCACAAGAATTTTGTGACACAGACTAAGAGCGATGTCGTTGTTATCTTTAAGCGGCACGGAGTCTCCGAGGAGATCCGCCAAAAGATAGCTGCCCGCATCCACGAGATCGAACCTACTGTGACGATAGATTTTATTCCATAACGGTGCGCTCGCGCACCCTTTCATGTTAATGTTTCGTGAGAAGAGGAGCGAACAATGAGTTTTCAACCTTATCATGGACAGTTGCAGTTTCACGCGCTTAAAGAGGAATTCGAAGAAGTCGTCGGCATTGGAAGTGAGCAGGGTGGCACTGTCGTCGTGTTCTTGGAAAAAGATATCCCTGAAGGTCGTCGTCAACAAATCGTTTCCCGCATTCGCGATTTTGGGTCGAATGTCGACGTGAGTTTTTTGGTAACAGGAAGATGGTAACAGGAAGATTCATTGCAGGAGGACGCTAACGCGTCCTTCTTTTCTTTTCCTGCCGCCCACAGCGGAGCCTGCCTGCCGGCAGGCAGGGCTTTCACACAAGCGCTAAATCCCGACGGCGCTGAACGGCCCGAATTTCACGTCCATGAAATCGGTGCGGATGCCGATGTATGCGCGGCCCATGATGGGAGGGGTGTTGTCGTATTTTTTGCCATCGTCACGTGCGACGAGGGCGAGTATCCATCCGCCGGAAAGTTTGTAATAGAGCTTTACCGTTACCGAACCGTCGGCGTTGGTCGTAATTTCGCTGCGCAGTCCTATCCACGTGTCGTGCGGCAGGAGATTTGGATGCGCATCCCTGTCGTAGGTGCCGGGAAATATTTGTTCTTGCGCCATCGTGTAATAATCTCCGTGGAATTTTTTCTTAATGACCGCCGTGCCATCGACACGAATGCCTGCATAGTAGAGCGTTTGGCCGTCCCGCGCGTACCGGTTCATGAGCAAGAGGCCGTTGGAGGCATAGCGCTGTTCGCTTGCGCTGAAATGGTCGCCGGTGATCATAAATGACGCTTCGATGCGCACGTTTTCCCATTTGCTTCTCGATACGAGCCGCAGAAGGCTCTGTGGATGGATCCCGCCGTCGGTGTCGGTCGGATTGTCGACGGCATATATCTCGTACCACGGATTATCCTTCGGCAGATCGCCCTGTATCGTCGATGCAGCGCCGTCCGCTATGATGAGCTTCGCACCTGAATCGAGCCACCAGTATGGGCTCGAACTTTTGTCCATCGCGTCGGTCTCATCGAGGACGCCACTCGTGTTCCATGAATAGTGGAACGACGAATCCACATCGGCCGGCGGTATGTATTTTTCTTCCGGAGCGAGGAAGGGGAATGAGGGAAGTGGTCTCATGGGTGGTATGGCTGCGGGCGGCGGCTGCGTGCGGATGAGGAGCGAGGCAAGCACGAGCGCGCCGAAAAAGAGAACAAGCGCAATTTTTCTGCGGAACCCTTTCGGCTTATACGGCATGGTGTCACAGAGCTCGGATCACGACCTTTTTAATCACAATGTGAGCCACGTCCGGATTTTCGTCCCATATCTGTACGCCCGTTTGGCCATTGTGCGTGAAGTCGGGCCCCACGTGTGCGGAAGCGTGCGCGCCCGCGGCGGAGCAATCCGCACTCGTACCCTGCACTGACATCGCGACGGTGACATCGCTCATATCAGGCGCAGAATATTCAGCCGAGGCGATCGTGGTGGCACGACCCTTTTCGCGCGCTTGGAGCAATATCTTTCCTTTGGAAAACGCGCACGTGATGAAGGGTGTCGAGTCGGTCAGGTAGCGCGCGATGAGCGAGACATCAGAACCTCTTTGCCAATCAAACGTCGTTTCGATCGAATAATCCTTCCAGAGCCGCGAACCCGCGAGGAGTGTCACGGCACCGGTCGTTTTACTCGTTGCTTTCAGCGAGAGTCCGTTGCCCTCGCTCGATACGTCGCCCCAGTTGCTTATCCACTCCTGCCCGAACGACGTGCTTGTGTAGCCCACATCCTTCGGCGCGTCGCTATCGAGCAGTCCCACGAGATACGCGCCGCTCCACGACGCGAGCGGTTCGACGCGCTTTATCATGTATTCATTCGGGTCGGGATAATTGTAGATGTCCTCCATGCGCTCGCCCACCTGATAGAAAGCAAAAGTGAAATTGGTGTGCACGACATCGGCGAGGACATCGCGAGCATTCTTATAATTGCCGCCCTCTTGCCCGTAGTCGCTGAAGGGGAAGGCAAAGGCGATGACGGGCGTGCCCGACAATTCCGCCAAAGCATTCTTCGATTTCACGAGGTCGTCCTCGATGCGCGAGCGGTATTCATCGTCGCTCTCGATATGGCCCGGTCCCGCGAGCCAGAATTTATTGCTCAAGAAATGCTGAAGGGGAATAGTGCCCACGCCGATAGCGCTTTGCGAGCTCGGCACGTCGTACAGGCGATGGTCCTGATCGCCGTGGCTCTCGAGGTCCCACCTACCGCTTTGCGCCATGTACTGCAGCTCGCTCGCCGAGAGATAGAAGGTCGAGTCGCGCGTCTTTTTTGCCGGCATAGAAAATCCCGTGATGACGAACATGATCGCGTGGTAGTCGAGCTCCTTGAGCACCGGATCGACCGGATAGAAGCTTTCCTTGCGTGCATCGTCAAAGGTGAGGAGAAATGTTTTGGCGGGAAGCGGCGCGCCATCTTTCATAAAAGCCTTGAACTGATCCATGGTGGCCGTTTGCCAACCATCGGCCTTGAGCGCTCGCATTTGCTCCACGAAAACTTCCTGCGGCAGCGGGGGGTTGTCTCTGCCTTCCGGTGGCGTGCCGTGGTATATGAGCACGGGAACAGCGCGCGCCTGTCCTTGCGAGCCACTGCTCGACTTTTCGTAATAAATGACAGAGCGATGCACCACTTTGTAGCTAAAAGCGTAGAGCGCTTCATTGACGCTTCTGTTGATGAAGTTGGCGCTCTGGTCGATGAACGACCAGCGGTAATTGGCAAATGCAAATATCGCGATGAACGAGATGAGCAGCGCACCCATCATGCTCATCACTGTTATCTTTTTCCAATCGGTATCGACGAATGATCCAACCATAGCATTAAGTATTTGGTATTTCGTATTTGGTATGTAGTATGAATTCCATACAAGATACTAAATACGAGATACTACATACTGCATTTATCGCGTACCCCAGCGCGTATCCGCGATAGTAAAAAGCGCCCACGGCAATTGCCACATGAGGACGACCGTATAAAACCAGAACGTCGCGACCGCCGATATCCATGGCTTTTTGCCCACATGCGCGCGATAGTAGATGCCGTGCAAAATAAGCATGAGGAAGAGGCCGCCGAGATACACCCACGGCAGAGTGTGGAGCACGAGAGGATTCCACACGACGGCGTGAATGAATACCAGCGGACCGGCGAATGCGAGAAAGATGTATGAATAGAAGAATGCCGCTGCGAGCGGATGTTTGCGCCAAATAAATGATGCCGCTATCATCGTCTCGCGCACCCACGATTTCTTCCAGCGTTGCTGCTGCCGCATGTATTTGCCGAAGGTCTCCGGCACCACCGTGTACGCTTTGGCCTCCGATGAGTAGACTGCGTAATGATTGCGCAGCATGTAATTGGTGAGCGAACGATCGTCGCCGAAGGTGCATTCACGTCCGAGGAATTTTTGGTGCAGCCACGGCTCGATGAATTCCATGAGGTACGTGCGGCGGTACGCGGAGCAGCAGCCGGGGCAGCAGGTTACGTTGCCAAAAATGGACTCGGCGGCCTTGTATATCTTGAAGGAAATGTAATACCGGAGCGCCTGCATTTGCGTGATCATGTTGGTGTCATCGTTCCACACATCGGTATGGCCGCTCACGGCACCGACTTCGGGGATCGAGAAATATTTCACGAGATGCCGCACAGCCTGCGGCTCGATAAATGAGTCCGAGTCGATAAATATCACAATGTCATGAGTGGCACGTTTGGTACCCACGGCCATTCCCTCACGTTTGCCCTTATTGACATCGAAACGTACGACCTCCACGCGCTTTACGTATGGTTCGATCTCTTTCGCCGCCTTCAACATTTCAGCGTACGTGTCGTCGTCGGACCCGTCGTCGATAGCGATGACCTCTATCTTTTCGCTCGGATACTCCACCTCGGCGAATCGACGCATCGTTTCGGCAATGTTGTCCTCCTCATTTTTGGCCGGAACCACGAACGAAACCGTCGGTTCAAACGATAGATCCGCCTCCACCGGTTTGTGCAGGTACGAGAGCAGGAAACGCGAGAAAATATAGAGCGTGATGGTGCCGCTATAGGCCCAAAAGAAGTAGTTTTGATTGATCCAGCTGCCGGTCGCCACTTTGACCGCGAGGATCATATAAATTATGAAAAGAAAAGCGAACCAGAGCAGTCCGGAATGGTCGAGAAAATTCCGCTTTGGGTTGGCGCGCTCTTGAAAGGCTTCGCGCGATGGAAGGACTGTGGCGTGCTTTTGCATACGTTATTGCCTACCGATCCCGTGGTAGGTGATACCGGAATCTTTGAATGAATCTTTGTCGAGGCAGTTGCGGCCGTCGAGGACGAATTGCACGCCGGCTCTGCTGAATTGTAGAGGAGTGAGCTCGCAAAAAGGCGTGTGCGCGGTGGCGATGACTGCGGCATCAGCACCCTCGAGCGCCTCCTCAAGTGTCTTCACAGTGGAGCGGCTGAGGATGTTGGGGTCGTACGAGCGCACATTCGCACCCGCGCGCTTCAGCAGATGTTCTATCTCAAGCGCGGGACTCTCGCGCAGGTCGGGAATGTCGCGCTTGTACGAGAGCCCGAGCAACGCGACCGTGGCGCCCACCAGTTCGCGGTTCTTCTTCTCGAACATCTTGCTCAAGAGCTTCACCGTGTACTGCGGCATCCCGTTGTTGATGCGCCTTGCCGTGAGCAGGAAATGGTGTTCGAAGCCGTTCTCTTTGCCGTAGCGGATGAGGTAGTACGGATCGACGGGAATGCAGTGGCCGCCGACGCCAGCGCCGGGGTAGTGCGCCATGAATCCGAAGGGTTTGGTGGATGCGCCCTTTAGCACATTGATGACATCGATACCCGCGCGGTCGAATGCCATCGCGAGCTCGTTGACGAAAGCGATGTTGATGTCGCGGAAGGAATTTTCCACCATTTTCACTGCCTCGGCCTCTTTGATCGTACCCATTTCACGTATCTCGGCATCGATGAGCGAGCGGTAGAGGTCGCGGGCGCGCGTGAGGCTCTCATCATTCAGACCGCCGATCACGCGCGGAATGGTGCGCAGGTTCCATTTGACATCGCCGGGGTTTACGCGCTCAGGGCAATGAGCAAAAAAGAAATCACCGCGTGTGAGGCTGGATGCTTTTTCTAAAATAGGAAGCGCGACCTCCTCGCACGCGCCGGGATTCACCGTGGATTCGATTATCACGAGCGCGCCCTTGCTCATAGAGCGCCCGACTATTTCCGAAGCGCTCTCGAGCGGTCCGAGGTCGGGCATGTGATTCTTGGTCACCGGTGTCGGTACGCAGATAATGTACGTATCGGCGCGTTTCAGAAGCTTCTGGTCCGAAGTGATGGAGAGATTTTGCGCCGTTACGAATTCTTTACCCTCTTCGGGGCTGAGGTAGTCGGCCTCGCGTTTTTCGAGCTGGGCGACCTTCACCTCATCGATATCAAAACCTATTACGCGCACATTTTTCGCCGCAGCAAGAATAGCAAGCGGCAAACCCACGTATCCCAATCCTACGACCGCGATGGTCGTCGTTTGTCGTGGAATTTCCATGAACATAGCACCTTTGCGCGCACCGTCCCGCTCAGCGATCTCTTGGGGCGACATAGTGATTTTTAAAAAATATTCTAATGTAAGTATGCGCAAAACTTTTGGAAGCTTGCGTGCTTGGGATGACGAGCGCGCGGGAACTCCTTTCCGCGCGCTTCATCATTTGCCCATACGCTCCGGCAGCGAAACGCCCGTGGCACTGCGCCACCGTTGCTTCTTTTTTGTTTAAAGAGCTCGGAGCATCCGCGGGCGAACCTCCCGAAGGGAGACTCGCCTGCATGTGCTCGAAGGAACTCTCTGAAAGCGATACTACCTATCTACCTCTGAAGCGCAGATGAAGGTTTTGTCAACGAGATAACGAAGTGGCTTCGTATGCAAATATGTTGTAAGGTGCTATCTGATGGAAATGAGGCGGCGACCCACCATAAAGGGCATTTTTGTAAATAGTCATGTACACGCGCTACGAAAAGCGCGCGGAGATGAGGCGGTGCTTGAATTGCAGGGCAAATTCGGCAAGCCTGTCAGCTTCGGCGTCATGGAAGATGTGCTGGTCTGCGACGAGGTTCTCCTCCTCGAGTACATCGTGGAAATTATGTCGCATCGTCGATACACGGATCGCGAGCGATCGCTCGAGGCGGGGCGTTTACATTTCAACAATTTCACAACGACACCGCTGTGGAAAGTACTCATCTCCACCTTTGGCAACGATTTCAAACGTATCGCGCTCCATGGCGCGAAGGTGACCGAGCAGGTATTCCGTGGACTTTCGATAAAAATAGAAGACATCGGCCCGACGCACGTAAAGATTACGATGGGCAACAACGACTATCCGCTCGAACACTTTCAGGGATTTTATGAAGCGTGGCTCGCCTCGACCGGCACCAAAGCCGCGGTCGAAGGCAACGAACTTCACGGCCCGCAGGGCGACGGCCCCGCGCAGGCAGGCGCGACATTTGAATACATCATCAGGTGGGTGTGATGCTATGAGATGTCATCTCATAGCATTGACGCAATCATAGGGACGTGGTACGAATCGTGCAGCTAAGGTCGCTCCGAATTGTCGGAGAACCCACTGGCTGCCCTGAAAGAAGGGAGATAGACCATGTCCAAGAAGCCAGACATGCTCGGCTCGATAGTTCGAGCTCTCGTTGGAGTAGAGCGTAGTCATCACGGTGTCATTCTAGATATTGTGAACAAGCTCGGCGGCAAGGATGCTGAATATGTTCGTGAGCGGCTCGCGAGTGCTCTTCGACAAAAGGGGTATCGAAAATTTCGAGTCATTGACGGCGAAGAGTGGTACAGCGATGAAACGCGACCGGTTCGCGAGAAAACTCCGAGATCCAAGTCGAACGATTCTTTCGATGACAACTTCCTTTATCAGGTTCGCGGTATTGGATGATGTAACGGCCCCGCCAGTAAGCGGGGCCGCAACTTTTTTATATGTTGCTCAAGTTATGACCACCACCCGAGGACCACTCCCATTGCGAGCAAGGTGACGAGGTAATAGCACGAATTGTTCACAATGCCAGGAGGCGTCGCCTCATGGTTGACGCTTTCGTGTCGAAATGGTACGAATCGTGCAGCTAAGGTCGCTCCGAATTGTCGGAGAACCCGCTGGCACTTAGGAAAGGAACCCCCATGGCACGCCGTGGAACCCCCTTGACTATCAGTCGGCTTGCACCGTTCATGGGTGCAGCCACCAAGTCCCTCGCACTCGTCGCCGAAGACCTCGGTACGGAAATTGCCGACCATTGGACTGCAAATAACGAGGAGCTGCAGAAGGTGCTGCGCACAGCACTCATACCGGAGACGTTCGTCGTCGTGGATAGGAACAGGCCTATAGCGTATCCACCAGGAAGCACGGCAATGCGTCCGGGAATGGAGAACGAGGGACCTGAATCGTTTGACCTTAGGAAAACTCCTCGGTTGCATCATGACGGAACTGAGACGGGCCGGGAGATCTACGCCCGGTTTGTCGGTGCAGGAATTCTATCCTCATGCCTCGGTCAAAGAGAGGGCGAGGTCATCCTACAAAAAGGTGCCGAGTCCTTCGTCGAAATGTTCGGCGAAAGCACGGTCGTGCTTCTATGGAAAGCGGTCGTGGAATGGGTCGACGGAAGCAGGTCAGTGAAATATCTCTTCCTCGACCACGGACAAGTGAAGACGGAGTGGCGGGCCTGTAGCTATTCTTTCGGTGAACGCTGGATTTCAATTTTTTATCCGGAGAAGCATCGAAGTGGGCCGACAGGATTCGGATACTATGCCGACATGAATCGGGACGGAGGTCGTACCCCGCTTTCTGTGTAGCACAACAGCGGCCCCGCCAGTAAGCGGGGCCGCAATTCTTTTATTTTCCGAAAACTACGACCACCAGCCGAGAATGACGCCCATCGCGAGAAGTACGACGAGGTAGTAGCCGGCATTGATGAACCATAGCTTCCAAGGCTTGCCGTCCCATAGCACAATGCCCACCGTTACTGGCGCGACGAATCCGAGCCAGCTCCAGATTGCGCCCATAAGACCAGCGGAGACGCCCGCGGCATTGAGATATGCGCCTGCGAAGATGATGGAATGCGCGAGGACGAATGCCATGAGGAGGGCACCCACCGCCTGAATACCGTATTGCACATTCATATTCTTCTTGCCGCCCTCGGCCTGCATCTGCGCCATCCTCTCCGGCGTCCAGCCCATCAATTCCTGCCACTGTTTGCTAAAAAGCTTGCCGTACCACAAAAAACCGATTCCCATCGCCGCGACCGCACTTACGAGCACTGCGAGATAATTAATAGGTACCATAGAAATAAAGTATTTAGTATATGGTATCGAGTATATAGTATAGATACAAAAAGAAATAGCCGCAGTTTTGCCTTGGCAAAACTGCGGCTTCTGCGAGCACTGGTTCGGTCGCTCCTCTGAGCAGGAGGGTAGTCGCTCGCAATGGTGAAGCAGCGCGGGTACCGCTTTTGAGCAGTTTTCTCTAACGCTTCACCGAAAAGATCAATGCGGAGCTGCAGGTACAACTACAGCTCCGCTGCGGAGCATATGCATAATCGCAAGGCATCCCTTCGATCGCTCCGCAAAAAGGAACCAAGAGTATTGCCCAGCCGTAATTTTGTAAAATTACGGCTGGACATGAGAGCAATGGCAAGAGCGCTCTTACGAGCAGATTACCTTACGCTCTCGAGGGAGGCAGTAGGAAGCACCGCACGCTTCGCTTAGAGCAAAGGCCCTATCGCTTCCTAAGCTGCCAAACGCTGCACAGCCGGCGGCTGTTCGAGCTTTTGCCACTCGTTGTAGATGTGGCGGGCAAAGCGGGTCGCGACGCGCCAGCAGGCCATCTTGTGAATGTGCCCGTCGGTGTATCGCTTCTTGCCGTTCTCGCCCACGACCGGCTCCGGATGTTTCTGCCGCATAGCAGCCTTGGTCGCACGGAGCTTTTGGCCCCAGTGTGAATTCGGCCGCTTGTTGCACTGATCCGAGACGAAGAGGTAGATAGCCTGCCGACAATCGCTGTTCCAGTTGGCGCGTTCCTTGTCGCGACGACGCGCAAACCTGCCGTCGGAGAGTACATGCAGACCGCAGAATGCGACGAACTTGTGCTCCGTGGCGAATTGCCGGATGCATATCACGTTGGCGATGATGCGCGAAGCAAGCTTCACGCCCACGCCCTCGATGGGCTTGAAGACCTTTTGGAAGACCTCGAGCGGCTCTATCGCAGCTTCGAGCTCTTTCTCGGTGCGCTTTTCCTCCTTGATCAGCGCCTCAAGAATGGCATCGCTCGCTTTGACGGCGGCAAACGATTTCTCGATGCCACCTTCGGGATACAACCCGTCTTCCGACGTGAAGATATTGCCGATATAGCGCTGCCGGAGACGCTGCTCGCACGCGATACGCGATTTCATGGCGTCGATACGGTTGTTGTACCGGATTTTCGCCTTGATAAAAGCAAGATCGCGCTCCACTACCGCGTAGCAGATGTCGGGTCGCTCGCGCGCGATCTCCGTGAGAAGCCGCGCGTCTTCCGTTTTATTAGAAGGAAAGTTGCGCGCCGCTCGCTCATTCGCGAGATTGGCGGGAGCAATGCGAACGACGCGTGCACCTTTTTGCGCAGCGACGCGTGCTGCGGCATACGCGAGGTATCCGACGCTGCCTCCGAGGATGGTCACCACGGTGTCACCCGCGGCTATTCCCTCATAGTAGCCATTCGGCACCGTAGTGCGCTCTTTGGTCTTCTTCACATGATGCGGCGCAAACACGGAGAGATCTTCGCCTTCGCGCGCCACGCGCATCCCAAGAGGGAAGCGGCCGACGACGAAATCGAGCTCGTCCTGTTCGGTCTCGAGCTCCAGCGTACGCACATCTTCGCCGTCGCTGATAGCGACGATGGTCGGCCGCGATTCACCCTCGGCCGACTTCTTCACTCGATGCTGAATTCCAATGATGCGACCCATACGGGCCTCCTTTGGTTCGCTCTATTTGAGCATTTTCAACGTACAGTTCCCGTTTTCTTGGGAGACGGGAAGAGAAGCATTCCGTATTTCGCTGCGAAAGCAGGGAATGTGTCGCTTCTCTCCGCACGTCACCTGCGATGATGTCCGGAGAGAAGCCCAGCCCCTCGAACTTGTCTCGGGGCTGGGTAGAGAAGCAGGCTCCTTTTCGCTCGAAAGCGTTGCAAGTTACGCTTCTCTCTGTAGGACGGGGCAGCATATATTTCGCAGATGCACCTTCCCAGTCGCCCCGCAACCGGCATGGTTTATATCACATATTTGGAAATTGGCAATATGCAGTGGATGTGCTCTTAGAGGGGATAACCGATTGCAAACGGCCACCGTAGGTTCATACTTACTGGCGAAAACAAAGAGGGTCGAATTATCAGCCAATTTTCTATAATCACTATGAATTCGAAATGGTTACACTCGGTCGCATGGATACTCGTCATGGTCGGAGGCCTCAACTGGGGACTCGTCGGACTGGGCGGACTCATGGGCCAAATGTGGAATCTTGTTCACATGATCTTCGGCGCATGGCCGATGGTAGAGGGCGTGGTCTACGTTTTGGTAGGCCTCGGAGCCGTCTACGAGATCGTAGCGCACAAGGGTATCTGCAAGCAGTGCGGAGGCATGTCTTCACCGACAGGTCCGTCGCTCTAAGGAATTTTTCGCAAGAAAGCAGCGCCCCCGCCAAAGCGGGGGCGCTGCTTCGGGTATTTACTAGTTCCTATTTTTGTTTCATGAGGACGAATATTCACGCGTAATGAGCGGGCTTATGCTACAGTCATACAATAATTATCAAACAAATAGTTGATTTATGAGACCATCTACACTTATTTGGATAGTCGTTATTATAGTTATTCTCGGTGGCGGCCTCTGGTATTTTGCCAATATGCCCGCTTCCGCGCCGACCAACGTCAACGTAACCCCGACTGACACGACGACCGACACCACCGGAACGACTACCGGCACGACTACCGGCACAACCACGACCACGACGACCGCTCCGGCACCGACGAGCGTCACCGTTACCTACACCGATCAGGGCTTCTCGCCGCACACCGTTACCGTCGCGCGCGGCGGCACCGTCACGTGGGTCAATCAGAGCGCGAATCGCATGAATGTGGCCTCCAATGATCACCCGACGCACACCTTGTACGACGGCACATCCCGCAATGAGCACTGCGTAGCAGGTTATACCGGTCCAAAGCCATTCGATCAGTGCAATGTGGGTGCCACCTTCACCTTCAAGTTCGACAACGCCGGTTCGTTCAGCTACCACAATCATGCCGGAGCAGAAGACACCGGTACGGTCGTAGTGAAGTAGTTTTCCCACAGGCCCGCACCTCTCACCTATAGGAGAGGCGCTACAATAGAAGCAATGCGTCTTTTGAAGAACGTTGCTTCTTTGGGTATCGTAGGGTGGACGCTTGCAGCCGTTGTCGTTTTTGCTTCGCATGGCCCATCGCATCTAGTGTTCAATAAAAAGGTAAGCGCGGGAAGCCAAGTCGCTGCGTCCAACTTTGCCTACGGCTACTACTATCCTGTCAACCAATATCAGGACTATTACGATGTGACGGATTACTCCGGTAATACCGACTACAGTCAGTATTACGACCAGAGCCCTACGTACTACCAGACACCGGACTACTATCAGCAAACGCCGGACTACTATTACGACCAAACTCCTCAAAATGACGTCGTGTATTACAACGATCCGCCTGTAGAGACCTACACCACCTACAACGACAACGTTTATCCGTACTATCCCGACAATTCCAACCCATATTCGGATAGCTACACAGAAGACCCGTCCTACGTAAATTCTGAAGGTGTGGTAGAAGCACCGTGGTATGTCCAAAAATTGCACGGTATCGGCACCATGGTGCAGTACATCGTCCCCGGACTGGCACCCGTGCCCACACATGTCGTTATCCCGCCCCCGCCTCCGCCTCCTGTCTATCCGCAACCCTCATGCACCGTCTATGTCAATCCCTCCATCACACAGTACGGTGGCAATACCACCATCTCGTGGATGACGTGGAATGCGGATAAAGCCGTATTGCAGGGGATAGGGGCTGTGGCGCTCAACGGCACGTACGTGGCGCGCAACCTCACTGCTTCACGCGCCTTCGCGCTCGCCGTAGCAGGCAAGGGCGGTACCAGCTCGTGCTACACTGTTGTCTCCGTAGGTTCTCTCACAATTACTCCGCCGAGGCACTAGGAAGTGTGGCATTTTGTATTTTTTAACTCCCACACCACCGTAGCGCCCCTGCTGCGCGGCCTACTCCACCCCCTCCCTTATGCACAGGGGGGATAGCTTGTACTTGAAATACAGGCTACAGTAGATGTACTTATAAGCTAATCAAGGTTATGGCAGATGCGTGACCAAAATGTGCATTGAGGTGAGATGTGAAGATAGAAGGGTGGTATGTGCAGTGAGCGTGCGCACGGTATGTACACAAGTAGGTAGCGCAAGAGCCATAGCCGTGATAGCGTAGAGTCCATTAATTAATAAACATAGAAAATATCGTATGGTACGAAAAGCAAATCCAGCATTACTCAAGCCGATGAATCTCTCGGCAGATCTCGAGGCCGTTACGGGCAAGGGCCCGATGCCCCGCGGAGAGGTGGTCAAAAAGCTCTGGGAATACATCAAGAAGCACGATCTTCAGAATCCCAAGAACAAGCGCAATATCTTGGCCGACGACAAGCTGAAGAAGGTCTTCGGCGGCAAGGGCGAGGTCAACATGTTCGAAATGACGAAACTCGTCTCCGGACACTTGAAATAAGCCTTTTGTTTTCGTAAAAACGTAGAGCGGCCGCCCCTTTGGGGCGGCCGCTCGCGTATGCGCCAGTGCACCAAAGAAAAAGGCCCGCCACGCTGGCGGGCCACAGTGATTCACTTCAGCGCTGAATGAACTTTTCCGCTGCCTCTACGTCGGTACGAAATTCGTGCTGGATGGAGAGGTACACGGGATTCTCTCTGACACAGTCGAGCCAGTCTTGGACATCGTGTTTCGCGGTGAAATCCTTCCTGTACTGGATCGTCATTCTGATCCGATGAAAGTACGTGTTCATCGCGATGCGCGATGCACGATTCCTGTCGCGCTCAGACGCGAGTGGCGAGTAGGCGATGGCTTCCGCTTTGGCACAGACGCCTCCCGACATCCCCAGCGCGTATTCCCACTTACCGAGCGCCGGTAGGAGAAGCCCGCTAATATTCATCTCTGCGAAGAGTGCTCCGACCTCGTCATCGCCGAATTTGGCCTCTCTTGAAGATTGTTCCGCGAGCGTCAGGGATTCCTCGATGCTGTCCTGTTGGTATGCAGCCATATGGCGCTCGTAGGTAAGTCTGCTGCGGATCCGCCACATCTCTTTCTCAGTTTCGGCTGAGAGAGTGCGCAGAAGTTCGCGTAGGGTGATTTCCTCAAGGACTGCCATGGTCTCGTACAACTCGTCACGCCGCTTTGATTCGACGAGCGCGAGCAGGTCGTAGATCGCAGGTGAGAGGGTCTGTGACATTCGAGACTCCTCCGGGTTGGTGTCCGGCAGCATTAAAGCACATAAATTGTAAAAAACAAGTGGGGGTTTTTTGTTATTGACTTTCTGGCTCGGGCATGTAGTATCGCCGCAGGAAAACCGAGGGAGAGTGCGATGTCCAAGTCGCTTTATTTGTGTGCCGTGGTGCTGTTCGCCACAATGTCCGCAATTCTGTTTGATCGGCTGGGGCATACGTTCCGATTCGCGCCGCCCGAGCGTACGACGATGATGTTTACTGCCGAGACCAAGGATGGGAAGAAGCTTGTCGCTTATGTGAAGTTTCTTTTGTACTACGGGGATAGGCATTGCGCCACCGAAGCCTTTGCATCCGCAAACCGACGGATCATGAGCACAATGACCCTCTCCGATGTCACTGCGGGTTCAAAAGATGAGTATCTTGGTCTTCGCGTATCGGTGTATCCGGAACTGAAGAAAGAGGTCGCGGGTACCGCTGCGTGCAACGGCACCGACTCGGAGGTTTTTAGCCCGAATTTCTTCTACGACATCGAGGAACTTAGCTAAAAACGTGCACATGCCCTGAAGCCCACTCACGAAAGTGGGCTTTCTCTTTGCCGTTCATGAAAGTTATTCACAGTATCTTAATGGATGTCAAGGCTAATTATGGTGTACATTATAGTAATTAGCATGGATATTAATATAAAACGGCCATGGATAAGACGAATCTGAAGGATTTTCTCGAGATACCGTACGAGAAGCTCGAGGAGATGAATTTGGAGGCCAAGGAGGACGCCGAGAAGCTCTCGCCTGCGGCGCTGGAGAAGAAGTACGTAGATTTTTTGAAGAAGGAGAAGAGGATAAAGGCTGTTACGCTCTTGTTCTCGGACATCGAGGGGCGTTTGCACATGCTGGATTACGACAAGAAGTTTTTGCTGGACTCTTTGAGCAATCTCACCTTCGACGGCTCATCCATCCGCGGCTTTACGCCGCAGCACGAGTCGGACCTGCGTTTGGAGGTCGACTGGAGCTCTATTCGTTTCTTTCCGGCCGATGTGTTTGGCGCGGGCAAGGTAATCTTCTTTGCTTCCGTGCTCGACAGGGATCGAAAACCATACATTTCAGATTTCCGCGGGCGGCTCAAGGCATATACGGAAGAGCTCAAGAAAAAAGAGGGCATTACGGCTTTTGCCGCTCCGGAGATCGAGGGTTTTATCGTCGATGGTGAGAATGCCGAGCAGGAATATGACATCAACAAAGGTTTCAAGCTCGTTTCCGCCGGCGGATACTTCCATTCGCTGCCGATGGACAAACTTCGCCAATTTATCGACAAAGCCGCAGAAGCGCAGCGCGCGATGGGCTTCAAAAATGAGAAAGACCATCCCGAAGTGGCACCATCGCAGTTCGAAATGAACTTCTCCTACGCCGAAGTTGTGCGTGCCGCCGACAACATCCAGCTCTACAAACTCATCTGCCGCCAAGTCGCGCGCAGTATGGGAATGACGGCCACATTCTTGCCCAAGCCCTTCACCGGCATCAACGGCAGCGGCATGCACACCAACTTCTCGCTTGGGAAAGGAGGAAAGAATATCTTCCACGACCCGAAAGGACAGGATGGGCTCTCCAAGATAGCGTGGGAGTTCATTCTGAAGCTGCTCAATCACGCGCCGGAAATATGCCTGATACTTAATTCCTCGGTCAACAGCTATCGCCGCCTCGATCCGCATTTTGAAGCGCCCAATCAGATAAAGGTCTCGCCGATAGATCGCGGTTCGATGATACGTATTCCGGTGGGCAACGAAAAGACGGCCCGCATTGAGCTGCGCTCTGTTGCGCCTGACGCAAATCCGTACCTTGTCTTGTTCACAATGCTGAAGACCGGCATGAACGGCTCGAAGCTTGAGAAAGATGAGAACAAGCGCGACCGTCTGCGATTTTTGCCCGACAACATCTACGACGCCGTCGCTCTTTGCAAGAGCAGCAAATTCATTTCAGAAATTCTCGGGGAAGAGAGTAAGGAAAAATTCATCAAATACAAACAGGCGGCGGCGGATCGCTCGCCAAAAGCGCTGGGGGCGCTCATTAAACGATCCGAGGTCGTTTATCATCACGAGGTTTATAACCAACTTCTATGGAACAACTTCTAAATGAGGCCAAGCGGACGGCGTTCCACTGGCACGTTCTCTTCTGGCTTGCGGTGGGCGCGGTGGTAGGGTACATGGCTGTCTTTTTTGGTGGCGCATCGGCAGGCAATTATGACGCAAGCGCGATCAATAGCGGGGACACAGCGTGGATGCTCGCATCCTCGGCGCTCGTTATGATCATGACGCCGGCAGTCGGATTCTTCTATGGCGGCATGGTTTCTTCGAAAAATGTCGTGTCGGTCATCAAGCAGTCGATCATGATCCTCGCGCTTATCTCGGTGCAATGGGTCATCGTCGGGTATTCACTCGCATTCGGCGCAGGTAACGGCTGGTGGGGCGACCTCTCACACTTTGGTTTGCGCGGCGTCGGCTATGCGCCTGATGCAAATTACGCGGCGACCATTCCGGCGCTCGTATTCATGATATTCCAAGCGATGTTCGCCATCATTACTCCGGCACTCATCATCGGCGCGTTCGTGGAGCGCATCAAATTCAAAACGCTCGTGTGGTTCACGCTTCTGTGGGCGACTCTCGTATACGACCCCGTAGCGCACTGGGTGTGGTCGCCAAATGGCTGGTTGCACGCGCTCGGAGCGCTCGACTTTGCCGGCGGTACGGTCGTGCACATGACGGCCGGATTCTCCGCGCTCGCTGCGGCACTTTTGGTAGGCAGGAGAATGGAAACGCGGCACCCCGGCTCGAGCGCCAACAACGTGCCGTTCGTTATTTTGGGCGCGGCACTTCTGTGGTTTGGCTGGTTTGGATTCAATGCCGGCTCGGCGCTTGCCGCGGGAGCTCTCGCCGCGAGCGCATTCGTCGTTACCAACACTGCGGCGGCGGCAGCCGCACTCACGTGGGTCGCGCTTTCATGGGCGGAAAATAAGAAGCCCTCTGCTATGGCCGCAGCCATCGGCTCGGTGTGCGGACTTGTGGCCATTACGCCGGCCTCCGGTTATGTAGGACCCGTGGCGGCTATCGCCATCGGTATCCTCGGTGGCGCGGTTACGTACCTCGCGGTCTACATCCGTGGGCGCGCTATCAGGATCGATGACACGCTTGATGTGTGGGCCGGCCACGGTATCGGCGGTCTCACCGGCGCGTTGCTCACCGGCATCTTTGCCGAAAAAGCGATCAATGCCGGAGGCAACAACGGACTTCTCTTTGGCAATCCGCACCAGCTCTGGGTGCAGCTCATCGCCGTCGTCGCGGTAGGCATCTACTCGTTCGTAGCCACGTGGGTCATCCTCAAAGTGCTCGCGGCGATCAAGCTGCCGCTGCGCGTGACGGCTGAAGAGGAAGAAATGGGACTCGATTTGGCGGTGCATGGTGAGGCTGGGTATCGCGTTTAATTTTTCCAATTAAAAAAGGAAGCCGCGCGGCCCTAAAGGGCCGCGCGGCATGTTCACTCCGCGTTCAATCGAATGATCAAATTGTTGCATCGCACGAAAGCGGTGGACGGAAGGTCCTTCTCCCGGCTTTCGAACCCTGCTACGTGCGGAGGACCCGCTTGGAAACCGGCGACATTTGTGAGCGGGTCAAGTACACGCCTGCGCTCGTCGTAGTCCATGGCCATGAACAAGGTTTTTTGAAGTACGGGGTCGCGCCCGAGATATCGCGCTGCACAAATTCTGCCCGTAATCTCCGACAGTTCTTCGTGTACTCGATCCCGCGCATGATCGCGCGCATACAGTCGCGAAGCCGTTTCGGCCTGTGCCGCAGTCTTCCACTCGAGTAATTGAAACCCGACGAACCCGCACATACCGGCACCCAAAAAAAGTCCGGCAAGCAAAAATCCCAGCACTCGTCCCATTTGAAGATCCTCTCTGTTGCTATAAAAAAGATACCACCTACAGAGCAATAGTCGAACCGACCGCGAGATGATCGCTCACGCGATGGGGAAAGGCGCGGTAGTCGGTGAATTTGATGTGCGGCGAGGCGAATATCCAGTCGATGCGGCGCGCGGGCTTGATAGCGGGGTGCGTGCGCAAATGTTTGTCGTTGTGGTCCAAATAGTGGGTCGTTACGTTGAGCTTCGTCATGAAATCCTTCATGTGCTTGTTCTTGAGCGAAATATTGAGATCGCCGCCGATGACCACAGCCTTCTTTCCTTTGAGCGCGAGGGCCATCCTATCTATCTGGCCCTTACGCGAGCCGAGCTTAAGAATGTCGAGCAATACGAAGTGCACCGATACGACCGTGAGTTCCACGCCCTCTGCGACCTTGAGCGTGGCCGACAGAAATCCTTTGCGCGGAGTGGGGAAAGAGAGCTCGAATTTCACATTTTCCACTTCCGTCATCGGAAAGCGGGAGATGATTCCGCAGCCTGCCGAGTAGAGCGTCTTGCCGCGACGTTTGAGCTCACTGGATGCGCCAAATGCCGAGTGCGGCAGGCCGGTTTTCTTTTGGATATAGGCGAGCTGGTCGATGCGCCGTGTAAGGGGTGAGGTTTGGTCGACCTCCTGCAGAAGCACCACGTCGGCGCGATACTCGCAGATGAGCTTCACGATGCGATCGAGATTTTCCCGCACCTTCCTCTCGGAGAGGAACATCCTTGGTAGGGAATTGCCGACATTCCAGCCGTGTTGGATATTGAGCGAGACCACACGCACCGTGTGCCCTTCATGCATTTGGACAGTATAGCTTAGGTAATGCCCGCAAAACTTTGACAATACCTCACACGTGTTTCTTTGTTGTGCAAGCTAAGCTTGCACAACTTTCAACGGTGCTGCAGCTTGTGGACGTCAGAATTGCGCAAGAGTGCCTCAAACTTGACAACATGGCAACAATTTGGTATAAGGCATGCACAGATTCATTAATTTCACACAGTAACAACGGCACACTTTCATTTACTTTATGTACGCACGAGCGATCGCCCCTTTTCGCACCATCAACTCCTTCTCGCCGGCAGCCTTTGCCGCAGCGATGGCTATTGCCGTGACCACGACCGTCATCTTCATCAGTGTGGTTACGACGCCCGCCGCTACTCTCGCGGGGCAATATAGCGGCGGGGGCGCACCCGCATTCGCAGCGTCTCCCATGCAGGAAGTGCACATCGCCAACAGCGGCGCGACGCTTCTGCGCGGAGCGCGGATATCTGTCATCACGCCGGCGGAGATACGTGTAACACTCGGCTGGGGCACGACAGCTTTTCAGTGGAGCGTTCCGATGAATCCGAATACACAGTTCGTCAATTCAAGCGGTGAGAAGATGGAGCGCGGCGACCTGCGCATTGGCGATACCGTAACGATCACCGGTACGCTCGTCCCTGCGAGCATCGTCCCGACGGTAAATGCGCAGTACATACGAGTTTCAAAAAGTTTGGCCACTGTTCGGCTTTAAGATCAAAAAGATCGCCCGCGCATTTGCGCGGGCAGTTCTTTAGTTGAGGCGCATAAGCGCATCGATCGAGCGTATCTCGGCCGGACGGATGAGGCGCGAGTGCGCGACGGTTACCGAATGGAGCGCTCCATCCAGATTCTTCCGCCAAAAGGTCAAAAAACCCTGTAGTTCCGGAAACTCGGGCCATATATCGTATTCCTGCCAGACGTACGTCTGCAAGAGCCATGGATGATCCGGCCGCCTGTAGAATATCTTGGCAGTGGTCAATCCATACCCCTCGAGCTGATTCCTGAAAGCTTCAGAGACCATGTCACACCTCCTATCCTTTGCCAACATTAATTATTGTTGCGATTTCGTCAAGTGCTGTGCAGGAGCAGTCGTTTGACGCTTCGTCGGATGTCGACTAGCCTACATCAATGAGCGACAGTGCCCCCGAATGCATCGGCATTATCCTCGACGGCAATCGTCGATGGGCCAAAGAGCAAGGACTGCCCACAATGGAAGGTCATAGCCGCGGGATGGACAACGTGGAGCCCATCGTGCTCGCCGCGCGCGACCTCGGTATCAAACACGTGGCCGTCTATGCGTTCTCCACGGAAAATTGGAAACGCGCCGAAGCGGAAGTTTCATATCTCATGGATATTTTTGAAAAAATGGCGCGCAATGACCTCAAAAAAATGGGCAAAGAAGGCGTCGCCGTGCGATTCGTGGGGCAGCGGGAGCGTTTCCGTCCGAGCTTGCAGGAGATCATGAAAGAAGTCGAAGAGGAAAGTCCGAAAGACCCGCACATAACCCTCTGGATATGCCTCTCCTACGGCGGTAGGGCGGAGCTTGCGGCTGCGGCCAAGCGCGCGGCAGAAGTGGGCGAGATCACCGAAGAGTCCATTGCAGCGCATCTGTGGAGTGCGGGCATGCCCGAGCCAGATATCATCATCCGCACTGGCGGCGCCAAGCGGCTCTCCAACTTTTTGCTCTGGCAAGGCGCATACAGCGAACTCTTTTTTGTCGACAAGCATTGGCCGGCCTTCACACCCGAGGACCTCAAAAAGATAGTGGGGGAATTCGCAAAGCGCGAGCGCCGTATGGGGAAATGACACCACACAACGATTCTTCCTTGACCGCGATATAGCGGGCTCGTTACGCTGCATCCTAGACTTTGACACCTCCCAAAAGAAAGGTTTTGCGTGATGCTGAAACTTGCCGCGACATTCCTCGCGCTCACGTTCTCGCTCTCCGCTCTTGCGCAGTTCGAGCCGTCGATCCAAAAGAAGCACGACGAGATACTGCTCCCGACGGCGAAAGTGGAGGCCGGCAATTCGAATGGCTCCGGTGTGTACATTTTCTCGCGAGAAAAGGACGGCAGATACGAGAATTACGTTCTCACGAATCACCATGTCGTCTCCGACGCGATCACGATGAGCGGCCCTCACAAGATAAAGAAGCAGACGTCCGAAGCAGAGAAGGAAAAGGACGCAAAGCCGGTCGAAGAGATCAAGCCCAGTAGGGTCTGGGAAGTCCGTAATCCCGTGAGCGTAACCACGTACGAATACGATGAGCGTGATCGGGAAGAGGACGCTGTCGTGCGACAGGCTGATATCGTAGCCTACGACGATCAGGTGGATCTCGCGCTACTGCGCACATGGTATTCAAAAAAGTTGCCCTCCGTCGTGCTCGGCAGCAAGGACGCCCTGCTACCGCGAGGCCTACCCGTGTGGTACTCGGGCTCGCCGAACGGCGCGCGAACCTTTATGACGAGCGGCGAGATCGCGCATCAGGATGAGCGTATCGAGGGTCTGCGCTACATCCTCACGACGACCAATATCACGTTTGGCTCCTCCGGCGGACCGCTCTTCGTGCTGAATGGGCAGGCGAATAGCTACGAGGTGATCGGCCTTGCCGCTATCAAGGAGTTGAACGTCGATTATATGGGATACTTCATCCCGATGGAAACGATCCGGAAATTCCTCGACGACAACGGATTCGATTTCATCAAGTGAACAAAGAGCCCTATCCATTGGATGGGGCTCTTTTCTATCGCTCAGCGATTCTCCGTGGCGCGCGCGGGCCAGCTGTGGAGGTCCTCCTCGAACATTTTGTCTTCGCGCGGTATCACCGCCATTGCGCAGAATATATCGCAAAAATATTTCGCCTCCTTGAAGTGTCGTCTGTCGACGAACGTCTCGAGCATATTTCCGAGCTCGCACCCGCAGTGCGCGCAGTGCAGTTCTTCGGACATTGTTCCCTCCACAAGATTTGATATCTGCGGCAATACTACGCCGAAAAATTTTCTACGCTAGCTGTGGTTTTTGGATCTGCACCAACACATTGATGACGTCGGAAATGCCGACCGGCTTGGTCAGGTGTTCGGTGAATCCGGCTTGTTTCGCTTCGTTTCTGTCGCTCTCCAGTCCATAGCCGGTAAGAGCCACGAGCGGGCCATTCCAGTGTGACTCGCGCAGGCGTCGCGCCACCTCGTAGCCATCGATATCGGGCAAGCCAATGTCGAGGAGCACGACATCCGGCTTGAACGATCTCACCGATTCGAGCGCCTTTTCTCCATTGTGAGCGATGTGAATGGTGTGACCGTGATGGGTAAGGAGTTTCGAGAGGCCGCGCGCGGCAGCTTCGTTGTCATCTACGACGAGAATGCGGAGCAATCCCGCCTTTTGCGGCTGCACGGGCACCGCGAGCGCGGCCTTGGGAAGCAGTGCTTTATCGGCAAGCGGAAGATAGAGCGTAAATGTGCTACCCAGATCCACTCCGCCGCTTTGCACCTCGACGCGACCGTCGTGCATCTCGGCCAATTTCTTGGTGAGTGAGAGGCCGATGCCGAGCCCCGTGCCAAAGCGCGGGTGCAAACGCATGCGCCGGAACGGCTCGAAAATATTCTGGAATTCATCGGCGGCAATACCGATGCCGTTGTCCTTGATGCTGACGGTGGCGAAGCCATCTGTCGCCGCACAGGTTAGTTCCATGCGCCCGCCCGGCTCGGTATACTTGCCGGCATTATTCAAGAGATTGATGATCATTTGCTTCACGCGCACGGCGTCTGCGAAAAGAGAGAGCGGCTCTTGCGGTATACGTGCCGCGAGCGTGTGTCGGCGGGTCTTATAAAAATCGGCGGTCGCAGCGACCGATTGCTGTATGCACTCTTGCAGCGTTATGTACTCTCTGTGCAGTTTAAATTTGTTCTGCGAAACACGCGCGGTGTCAAGCAGGTCGTCAAGTAAGCGCTCCATCATGAGCGCCTGCTGGTCGGCGCTTTCTACCGCGCTGCGCGCGTCCTCCGGCAATTGTTGCAACTTGAGCCACTCGAACGCACTCACTATCGGCGCGAGGGGATTGCGAAGCTCATGTGCGAGCACGGAAATAAATTCTGTGCGAGCCTTTTCTTGCGCTGAAAGCTTTGCGACCGCTTTTTCGAGCTTGCTGATGTTGTGCTTCAGCTCCGAGCTCGTCTGACGTCGCTCTTCGACGAGTGTAGTGAAGGCAAGGTAGATGGCGGCGAATATCCCGAGATAGAGCTCGATGGAAAAGAGCTGCTGACTGTCGGTGAGATTGCTCGGGTTTGCCATGATGGTGCCCATAACTCCCAAAAAGGCCGTCAGAAGGAGTGCCGCAGCGAGCCAGCGCGGGTGGAAGCGGGTCAAGAACCATAAGAGTACGGAGGGTACAATGAAAATAACGACGATGCCGATGTTCTGCGCAAGCGGGGAGGTGTAAATAAAAACGCTCGCGAGTGTGAGGACCGCAAAGGCGGCGATGAGTTCCGCGAGCTCCCGCCAGGAAAACGGCCGCATTTTTTTGGGCGGTGGCCAGAGCAAAATGAACGGCGTAATGATGAGTACGCTGAAAATGCCGCCTGCCCACGCTCTGCCGAAGTTCAAGAGCGGCGTAACGGTGAGCGTATGCAGTGAAAGCGCTTGCACAGTGGTCGCGACACCGGGGCCGACCGTGGTCGCTGAGAACGCCACGCTGACGAAGATGAGGGCGTCGCGTAGCCTTTCAAATGTCGGCGAGAATCGCAAGCTTTTGAGCACGAAATAGGCGACTGCCGCCTGAGCGGTGTATGCAAATGCGCCGAGGAATGATATCGGCACGAAGCCGTAGCGCGTGAGGCCGGCAAGGAGTTGTGCGAGTGCTATTGGGATAAGCATGGGCCAACCATAGAGAATGACGCCTGCGAGGGCGATGCCGGTAGGCGGCCATATCACTGCGGGGGAGGTATGTAGTTCAAAAAAGAGATACTGGCCGAGCTTGGCGGTGAGAAAATAGGCGGCGAAGAAAATGAAATACGAGATCGGTTCGTTCTTAACGACCCCGAGAGCTGAAGGCGACGTATCTTTCGGCGTTGCATTCGGCATATCAGTCGTAAGCTTAGCTATATCAGATGAACCATTCATGAAGTCAACATTTTTAGCCATTTTGTAGCTCTTTGTCAATGTTGCTTAATGTTCGCGGCCGCGAAAGGTAAGCAATCAAAAGAAAATGCCGCGCGAGCAAGCTCGCGCGGCACTGGAATTGAACGTTACTTCGGGACGCTGATCTGCACGCTTGTCGGCGCTCCATCGATGACCATCGTGGTGATCTTGCCGGCCTCGATGCCTTTCATGATCGCGTCGGCCTTCTGCTTGTTGGCCAGCGCGTTCACTACCATCGAGATCTGCTCGGCAGTGAAACCCTTGGGCAACTCGCCGAAGAGCTTCTGCACGCCAAGGCCTTCATTGCTTCGGCGCTCGGCTTCCTGCTTGGCGATAGCTGTCAGTGTGACCTGCCGCTGCAAGTCCTGTTCGGCCGCTGCCTTCTCGGCAATTGCGTTCAGGACTTTCTCCGGAGGCAACACCTTGCGCAGCTGGACCGGAAGAACGATGAACACATTTTTCGCCTCATCGGGCGTGAGACCCTGGCGGACAAGGTCGCCGACCAGATGATCGCCGAACTGCTTCTCCATCGCAAGCGTCAACTCGGTGCGCATGCTGGTCGTCGCTTCGTCCGAAGTGAACTGGGCTGTAGCAGCACGCGTTGCGCTACGCGACGCCTGTTTGATGAGCGCGGCGATGTACGCATCGTCGAGTCCCATATGCCGATAGACCCACCATGCATACGTGGGATTGAGCTGCCAAGCGTAGGTAACGTCGACCGACATCGGGACGTTGTTCTTCGAAAGCGATACGACGTCGTCGTTGCCGGACTTGTCGCTGCTGGCGTGGAATTCGATCACCTGCCGACGCACCGACATCGTGTGGAAGTCGAGGAAGGGGTTCACGACCTGCACGCCTTCCGTGTACGCGCCGCTCTGAACGTTCTGGAACCACACGCCGACGCCGGTATATCCGACCGAGATCGATGTGAAGGAATTGAGCCCTGTCCAGAGAGCGAGAACGGCAAGCACGATGGTTACGGCCCAAGATCTGCGGAAGTCCCAATCTTTGGGCCAGAACGCCGCTACTCCTGCAAGCACGAGCAGCAGCAGTACGAAACCAACTGCGTATGTCATTTTTTCACTCCATTGCGACGATGTGATGTCAAAGGACTCGGGCGGTCGCAGCGCCTTTGTCCTGTAGCGAGCTGGCGAGACAATAGATGAAAATATAAGGAATGTCAAGCGATACAATGGCTCTGTTGAGCCACAAAAAAGAATACCGCGCGAGCCAAAGGCTCGCGCGGCGGGAAGATCAGTAGGGCATGGAGTCCACGATGCGGGGCACTGCCCAATCCACATCCGCTTTTGAGCATGGAAGTGGGGGCGAGAGCCGCACTACATTGCCGCTTGCTTTGCCGGCGACCATGCCTTGTTCAAGCATCGAGTGCACGATGTCGTACGCATCCGCGAAATCTGCATCGATCTCGATAGCAACGAAGAGACCTTTGCCGCGGACGTCCTTGACGCACCGGACATGGGCGAGTTCGTTCTGCAACTTTTCGAGCAGGTATTCACCGACGACCCGAGAGTTGTCAACGAGCGTACCCTTGCCCCAGTCAAATTCGCGCTGACGCTCGATGATGTCGAGGCTCTTGAGGGCGACTGCGCAGGGGAGCGCCGTGCCGCCAAAAGTCGAGCCGTGCGAACCGGGGACAAAGAGGCCCATGACCTTGGCGCGACCGGCGCAGGCCGAGATGGCGACCATGCTACCGAGTGCTTTTGCGAGGCATATGACGTCGGGCTCGATACCGAAGTGCTCGTAGCCGAACATTTTTCCCGTGCGGCCAAGACCCGTTTGGACTTCGTCCATCACCAGCAGCGCGCCTTTTTCGTCGCACATTTGCCGAACAGCGTTCAGGTAGCCATCGGGGGGGATATTAATCCCGCCTTCGCCCTGAATGGGCTCGATGAATACCGCCGCCGTTTTGTCGGTGATCGCGGCGCTGAGCGCTTGCGAGTCACCGAATTTTACGAGCGTGACGGGAGTAAGCGGACCAAAAGTTCCGACGAGCTCGTCTTTGGCACATCCGCGCGTGACAGAGGAAGAGGACATGCTGATGGGTCTGCCGGTGCGGCCGTGGAAACTTCCTTCGAACGCGACGATATCCTGCTTACCGAGGGGAAAGCCATATTGCATGACCGCCTTGTACGCGGTTTCGACCGCCTCCGCACCGGTATTCATCAGGATGACTTGGTCCATACGGGTCAGAAGCGCGATGCGCTCGAGCAACAACGGTTGAACCGTATTGAGATATATATTGGGCATGCTCTCAATGCGTACCGCCTGCTCGAGCCACGCCATGATGAGCTCGGGCTCGCAGTGGCCTGAATGCAGAGCCGAATACGTCGCGTTCAGGTTCATCTTTTTGGAACCATCAAGCCCGTACACCCACATGCCTCGGCCGTATGCCGGGATGAATGTGGCGTCGCGCTTGTAATGATTGCAGCCGTATTGCTTGTCGAGCTCGATAAGCCGCTCGGCCGTGACGCCGTTTGACGTTTTTGGCAAATACGTAGAGAGAAGGTTCACGACC
>CAZHOB010000005.1:39981-60623 GCA_964534465.1 uncultured Candidatus Saccharibacteria bacterium | reverse complement strand
GTCAGGTGGCGTCGGTGCCGGAGCCGGAGTCGGAGCCGGAGCGGGCGCAGACTCTGGCGCAGGTGGGACGGGTGTCGACTCTGGAGCGGCTGGAGTGGTGCTTGCGGTCTCGGCCGTGACAACAGTGGAACTTGCCGTCGATGTTATGTTCGAGAGAACGTGGACAATGCGGGTCTTCTCTGTCACCTGCCCGTACGAGTCGATGACCCTGTATTTAATTGTGTGGTCGGCCGGAGCGCTTGTGTCGATAGAGACGACATCTTCTCGCTGACCATCAACTATCGTCGCGGTGCCGAGATTGAGGTCCGCGGAAGGGCCGGTGATCTTCGCGCCGAGGTCGGCATACGTGTCACCCACGTGGATGGTCGCAGGATTATTACCATTAATAGAGAGTGACGGCGGCGGGATGGGCGGCGCGGCAAGCGATGGGTCGGATGACGCAGTGGTCGGGGTATCGGAGGAGGTGCTCTCGTGCGTCATGTCGAGTATCTTGTGAACATCATCCTGTGTGAGGCACTGGTCGCCTACGCAGATCTTCTCGCGCGCGTGGAAGGTGTTGGCAAAAATATCGACGATGCCGTTGGCCGCGTCGGCCAGCAAGCGCTTGAGCGCGCTCACGATGCTGTAGAGGAACGAGCTCGCAATACTGTCTTCCGGCGTGGAACTCGCATCGATAGTGGACGTGGCCGCGGTAGAAGTAGAGAACGTTTCGACAGCAGTATCGACAGAACCGAGCAGCGCGACGCGGCGCCCTATCGCGTTCATGAGACCGCCCACGAAATCGAGTGCGCCGATAGATTCGTACGAACTCGAGGCGTTGAGCCCGAAGAATGTCGGATCATATCCGAGCAAGCCGAACGCTATCTTGTTGACATCCTCTCCCCGCTGCAGGTCCATGAACACCATCACCGTCTCGCCGCTTGAACCATCAAAATTATCGAGCGCGATGCCGACCGAATCATCGAACGGGCCGGCCTTGCGACCAACGCCGGCGACGGAAGACGGCGCAATGCGATCGCCGATATGTATCGGACCATTTTCCAAATTGACCTTCGCGGGCACGCGGCCAGAGAAAGCTACCGGTCGCATGCTCGCGTCGCTCGAATCGCCGAGCACTTGTCCGGGCTGTGTCGAAATTATTCCGGCAAGCGGTGCGACGTCGCCTTCGACGGCGAGCTTCATCGCGACAGGAACGCCCTTATCGACCGATACAATATCACCGGCATTTACCATTGGATTGGAAACGGGGAACATTTCCGCGTAGTCGTTGCCTTGTACGCTTGCGGAAGATGTCGCATAAAGGGAGATAACGATCCCGCCCGCAGCGCCCGCGCCGCCCGCGACGGTGCCCGCAGCGCCGCCCTGCCCACCGACGCCAACGGTAAATGTTGACGTGGTCGTAATGCTTGTCGTCGCCATATTTTGCGAATATGCTCCGCCACCGCCGCCACCGCCGCCAGCGGCACCACCACCCGTGAACGTACCGCCGCCACTCCCGCCGCCGCCCGGCGAGGCCCCGCGGTTACCCGTAGTAAGAGTGGGCGAAGAGCCGGTCGTTCCGCCGCCGCGCGGAGAAGCGCCGCCAAAACCCACCGCGGCTCCGCCGCCCTGACCACCGTTTTCGCCGGTCAGGCTGAAGCCGCCGTTGATAACGGTAGAGGTGGCACCCACTCCACCGGCACCGTTGGCTGTATTGCCACCGCCACCGCCATTTGCTTGTATGAGCTGGTTATTTGATCCATCGCCGCACGCCACCGCGCCTTGCGCATAACACGTGCTCGAACCGGTGGCGCCGTTGTTGGTCGCTTGCGCCGCACCACCACCGCCGCCGCCCCATCCTTCAACAACGTAATACGCAACGTTGGCCGGCATGGTAAGGGTCCCCGCGGAAAAACTCGGATTGCTGCCGGCTGCTCCCGTGAATTGGACGGTCGTAGTTCCCGCTGAAGATGTGGCGTAAATCGCAGCGAGCTTGGTGATCATTCCGACGCATGCGCCATTGATCGCAAAACATCCGGCTGTAATATTGATGCCGCCAGAAAATGTGGATGTGGCAGTGCCGGTCGTATAAATATTGTTGCCCGTGATCTGGCCGGTCACCTGCAGACGGCCGTTCATATAGACGCTGGAAGAGAACGTCGAAGTGGAATTGACGCCGCTCACATTGATGAATCCTTGGAACGTGGAGGTGCCAACGGTCGAACCTTGGATGGTCGTTGTGGCCGCGCCGCCAACGTACACGTTGTTATACACAGAGAGATTGGTCGTCGATGCGCCGCCTTGGAATTGTTGCAAACCGCTCCACACATTTGCATTGGAAAGATTTAGCGAAATGGTATTGCCGGAGAAAGAAAGCGACGAGCCGATAGCCGCGGCGATAGCTGAACCGCTGCCATTAACGGCCACGAGCGCGCTCGCGATGCTCGTGATGGCAAGATTCGTCGTCGTCGCCTGCGCGAGTGTCGTGTTAGACGAGACTGTCAGCTGGGTCGTCGAAGCCTGTGCCGCATTAAATTGTCCGGAGACTGTTGAGGACGACTGCGATATGAAACCGTTGCCGTCGAATATCTGAAGTGCCGCCCATGTGTTGATGTTGCCGGTCGTTGGAAGGCACGTGGATACAATAGCGAAGCAACCAGCGGCGAGATTGACACCCTGACCATAAAAACTCGATGTCGCAGACGTCAGATTGAAAACGCTGTCGACGGAGAGAATAGAGCCGGGCGATGTCGTCCCGATGCCGAAATTGCCGTTGGATGATATGCGAGCGGCCTCCGAGATCTTCCCTCCATTCAATGTATAGAATGCCAGATCGCCTTTCCCTGCGCCGAAATTTTGCTGGAGGATGGACGCGATGGATGCGGTCGTGGTACCGACGCCATTGGTGACATCTTGCGTGCGGAAAGCGAGAGAGACTTTTGCCGATGACGTGCCGTTGCTGTAGTTGGAAATATAGAGCGGCGTGGTCGATGCAGACGACGTGTCGGACACTTCGAGTTTTGCCTGCGCAGATGTGGTGCCGATGCCGACATTGCCGTTGTCATAGATGGATGAATTCGCAAATGACGTCGTATTCCAACGCGGCAGATAATTTGACGTGAGCGAATTGATGGTCGAACTTCCGAGCTTGCCGTTGAAATTGGTCCAGTCGGCCTGAGCGAGGTAGCCGTCGGTCGTAGCATTGGCCTGCGTGATATCGAGTGTTGTGCCGATCAATCGCAAAGGTCCGGTGATCGTGGCGCTTTTGACGGAGCCTCCCGCGCCTGCGAGGAGCCCGCCGAGCGTGGTCGAGCCCGTACCGCCGAAGTTGACAGCAAGGGTACTCGTACCACTCGCCACGCCAGTGCTGTCGGTAACGAGCAGCGAGTTCTTTATGGAAGAAACGGTCAGATTGGTCGTCGAAGCGGTGCCGAAGTATCCATAGCCGCTCGCACTTATATTCGTGGTCGAAGCGCCGGAGAATGTTTGCAGCACGCTCCATGTGTTTTGATTGCCCGTATTTATGGAGAGCGTGTTGCTCGAAAATGTCAGCGAGGGATCGATGGTCGTCGCGCGCACGGCGCCGATATTATTGGTCGAAAGCAGCGCGCTCGCTGCGCTGGTGATGGCGAACGACGTCGTCGTGGCATTCGTGGTGGTTGCATTATCAGCGTGGAATGAATAGGTGCTCGATGCGAGCGAGACGACTCCAGTCGAGGTGGCGAGCGTGAAATAGCCGGACGTACCGCCGCTCGAGCCGCCGTAGCTCTGCAGCGCGACTGCAGCGTCGACGTATTTGGGCAACACCAAGACCTTTATCGAACCGTTGCCCGCTCCGGTGTAATTTTCGAGCGCCTGACCGAGTGCGTATCCGGAATTGACGAGCTTCACTCCGACGCCAGAGACCGACCCTGCGGTGATGAGATCGCCGGCGGAAATATTTCCGTTGGCGGTACTTACAGTGGTCTGAATGACACCCGCGAAACCGATGATGTACGCGTTGCTTTGTCCTTCTATTGTCGCATTGCCCACAAAGCCGGCGTTGTTGGAAACAACGCCGATCAATGACTGACCGGCGACTGCTTTTTGATATTGGCCACTGGAGTTGAGTGAAATGACATCCCCGAGAGCCGCCGATTCGCTCAGCTGCATGTACTCGGCGATGTCGGCGGCTCCGGACAAAAGTGTCACCCCCGAGCCATTGGTCGTGCTGCGTATGGAGCCTAGACCCGTGCCTTGATTGTCGCCGCCGGCTGCTCCATAAAATTCGATAAAACGCGGACACGTAGTGGCTGACGTACAATTGGTCGGCAACACGCCCACGTTGAGGCGCAGGACATTCGTGCCCGAGCTCAAGAATGGATTGGTATTGGTGATGCTGACCACCGCGGTACCGACAACGCCCGCTGCGGCCGTCGAGGAACCGAAGATGGAAACGGGGAAATTGGAAGTCGTCGTTGCGCCGATTATAAGCGAGCCGCTTATCGTAGATGTGGCCGTAGTCGAAGTGGCGATCATATAGCCTGTGATAAATCGTCCTTGCGCGGTCGTCGAAGCGAGCAGCGCGCTCGAAGTGGCCGTGAGCGTGCCAATGGTCGCGTTGCCCGCAGAAATATTCGCGAACGTTTGCGTTCCCGCCCACGTATTATTCGTCGTCGTGCCGAATCCGAGCGAGAACTGGCCACTGCCCGTGTTGTACTGGATGGGAAAAAGGCCGGAGAAAGCGCCGCGCGCGAGCGAATCGTGGTAATAGAAATTGGTCACGCCCTCTTTCAGTGCGTCGGTCGAGGTCGCAGCAAGGTCAGTAGCGAAGAGAGATGTGGAATAGTAGCGATTCGTCGTCCCCTGCGCGAGTGCATCGGTCGTCGTCCCCGCGATCACGGTCGCGACACGGTTGGCCGTGAAGTACTGATTGGTCGCACCTTCGCGGATGGCATCGGTCGTCGTGCCGGCCAGTACTGTCGCCACACGATTCGTGGTGAAGAAAAGATTGTTGCCTTCCACGATATTTGTCGTATTGAGGGCGAGTGTGGAGGTCGCACTTGTGATCCACGCAGTGCCGCTCCATGTGAGAAGACTGCCGAAGGAGGTGCCGCCGATGTGCGGAACGGTGGACGAGCCGGAGATGTAGTTACCGACGGCAGTGTCGGAATAATATTTGTTGATCGCACCTTCCTTGAGGGCGTCGGTCGAGGTCGCAGCAAGGTCGGAGGCAAAGAGCAACGTCGCGTAGTACTTGTGCAGCGCACCCTGCGCAAGCGCATCGGTCGTCGTCCCCGCGATTACCGTAGCGACACGATTCGTGGTGAAGAATTGATTGTTTCCCTCGACGAGATCGTTGGTGTTGATGGCGAGCGAGGAGGTGGCGACACCCGTTACGTTGCCCTGCCCGTCGGTCGTGAGCAACTGGTACTTAACCGAAGAAAGTACGAAATTAGTCGTGCTCGCCGTTTGCGCATACATTTCTCCGGTTGCTGTGAGGTTGGTCGTCGTCGCGCCGCCGGCAAATGTCTGCAAGCCCGACCACGTATTTGCCGTCGTCGTTCCGTAGGCAAGCGAGATAGTATTTCCCGTATTCACGAGCGGGTACGAATATGTCGAGGTCGCGGTCCATGTGGGAACGCCGTTGAGATACGCTAGTACAAAACCCGCCGTGCCTGCCGTCGTCGTCGAAAGCGCATTGCTGCCATTGCCAAAAAGCACCGCGCCCGCAGCGACGTTGGCCCAGCCGGTACCGCCGTTGCCCACACCGAGAATTCCCGTGACATCGCTCGCCAGATTCACGAACGCAGCACTCACGACTCCCGCGATCGACTTCAAGATGCCTGAGATACTGCCGAAGGTAAAACCATTTGAAACGGTGAGATTCGAAGTGGATGCATTTCCGGAAACCGCGATATTGGTCGTCGTGGCATTCGTGGTCGTCGCGTTGCCCGATTGAATTCCGCCGGTCATCGTGAGATTGCCGTTGCTGAGCACGGGAACATTATTTCCGGTCGGCGTTTGCGATGGAGAAAATCCCCCGACCGTGCCCGCATTGATCGCATACGCGGAAGAATAAATGCGCTGGCGCGGCGTCAGTGTTTCAAAACTTTCGTCGCCGCCGCCACAAGCACCTCCCACTTGCGTGGCTACGTCGACATTGAGATAGACCGCGTCACTGTCCTGAAAATTGTACGTGAGCGCATCGCCCCCCGCACTCGTGTCGCCGATGGCGACACTGAAAACGCCGTTCTTGACCGTCGAGGTCGAAATAATGGGCGTGCCTGCGGGCCACAATTGACTGCCATTTGTAGCTGAATCATAGAGAGAAAATTTAAAACAGTACTGCGTACCCCCTCCTCCAAGGAGCGTACCGCTGCTGTTCATAAGCCGACCCTGATAGTTCAATATCTTCGGAACTCCAGTAGAGGCAAAAGCGACATACGGTACAGAGAACGACCAGAGGAAAATAAAGCAAACAAAAGCAAGCTTAGCGAAGTGCATTCCAAGCGCGCGCACGCCCGAAATAAAGTTATTTATCATGTTGCAGTTTGTCCATGTATTTTTGTTCGATGCGATGATCGAACGACACTGACAAAACGCCAAAAAGGAAAAGAACGAACAGTATCAATATTGCGATCGCTACCCATACGAGCTTGGAATACATGGCAGAGAGACTTTCGAGCGTCAGAGTGCGCTGTCTGAAATACGCCACTAAATTTTCCGGAATGATACCCGCATTTTTTTTGTCCTTGCTCGTATATTCCTCCAACGCTTCTTTCGTCGTGACCCATGCCACGTTGAGATACACTTGCTTGCCATGCAGCTTGCCGGCACGAATAAGTTGGCCGATGTAGTCGGATGAGTAGCCGGAAAGACGCGCGGCCTCTTTCAGTGAAATATATTCCTTGCTTTCAGCCATATTTTTGTCATCTCGGCAGGCGAGATTTGTAAAATCTCGACCCTCGAGATGCATATAAGTATTGTATAATGTAATAAAGCAACACAAGTGGGGGGGTGTGTATAGTCGAGTGGGGGGTATGCCGTCAGTTTTGGGAGGCAGAATTACTTCTCTCGGGGTTCGCGATTTTCCTACTGGAAAATCGCTCTAGTCGCTCGTGTCCGGGGTCGGCAGACGACGCCTGCGGGGCCCCCTCTTGAAGCAATTCTGCCTCCCAAAACCGCGGCTGTTGGTGGTGAAATTGATAAATGCGGCAGCTTAAAGGATGGAGCGAGGGGTTTGCAGTGGGGAATAAGTGCTAAACTTAGAGGGTGAAATCGAGGGTGCATAAGCATCAAAAAGTGCTCGCAAGCCATGGAATTGCCCTCTCCGTGCTTCTTGTGGCCAGTATATTTACACTTTCGGTCAAAGGCGCAGATATTGCAGCCTTGGTGGCCGCAGCGACCTCTTCCGTGGCAAATTCCCCCACTACGTTGTATTTGACGCCCTATGGCGATACCACACTCGCCCTTGGCGAAACCATGCAAGTGGATGTCAATGTAAATGCCCGCGTGCCTATCAACGCGATAGGCACGACGGTTACATTCCCCGTAGATTCGCTTGAAATCGTCGGTATAAGCAAGAAAAAGTCGTTCCTTGCGCTTTGGACCGAAGAGACCGCCATCAACGAAGAGAAGGGCGAGGTGCACTTCAGCGGCGGAACTTTGCAAAAAGGCGGCCTCATGGGCACCGGCACGGCTCTGACCATCACGGTGCGGGCAAAGAAGGCCGGAGATGCTTCACTGGATTTCAAAGGAGCTGAGCTGTTCGGGGCCGACGGCAAAGGAACCTTGCTTGAGAGCGACACGCATCCCCTCACCTTCGCCATCGCATCGCAGAAAGAAATAGAAGCTGTCGCTGTAAATACCACGCCGAGCGAAGAGGGGGCGGCACCGCAGGGACCGAGTCCAGATCTCAATGGCGACGGAAAGATAAATCTCGTGGATGTGTCCATGGAAGCACTTCATATATTCACGTGGTACAACGCGCGCTACGACCTGAATTCGGACGGCGCAATCACCATCGCCGACATCTCTGTCATCTTCGCCAATTTCAAGATCTAAAGGGCGTTCAATAAGAAAACTTATAAAACGTCATCCATTTTCCCTTATGCATGAGCGTTAATCGGTTGGCATAGGCAGGCTTAAAGGCGTAATTACCTGCCGTAAACAAGATCAAGTAATAGGAATTGTTTACGACTTGATTTGGGCCCATCATTTGCATTGCTCTACCATTGGAGTAATACGACATTGTGTCCAGCCAATTCCATATATACCAATATACTTGCGGCGGATTGGGGTTGGCAGCCAATATTTGACCTATGTCCCGCTCCTCGTCACTTATCTCCTGTATCGCATGATATTCACCCATGTAGTCGAACCCGACATAATACGTATAAATAAAACTTGCTAAAAACACCACGGCTCCTGTCGCCAGTATTTGTTTGCCATATCTTCGGATCGCAGTTGACGTTTCATAAAATTGGAATCCAACCAATGCCAAAGCAATCGCAATGAACGGGTACGCCGGGGTCACGTAGTAGCTCAGTTTGGTTCCGGCAGAAAGAAATAATGCGAAAATTGCGGCAGTAAATAAAAAAACAACGAGAGTATCTTTTATTACAATGCCTCTTTTGCGCATGCTCCAGATCAGGAATCCGCTTAGACAGAAAAACAAAAGCCATGGCTCTGCATATGGAATAACGGTGAAATATTGCGAGATCTGACTGCCGGAACCCGGTGCAAGCACATTACCTGCCGCGCGTGCAAACACCGAATGGAATAGGTACGCGTTCCAGAAAACGCCACCGAACTGCATGCTCTCATACAAATGCCACGGAAGAAGAATGAGAAATGACAAAGCCGCGCTGGCCCAAAAATATTTATTTTTGAGCCATGATAGATTTTTGTGAACTATCGACCAGACGACGATAAATACAGCGGGAAAAATACCTATCGCACTTTTGGTCAATATCGCCGCGGCAATTCCCACGCCAATGCCTAGATACCATCGCTCTTTTTTTAGTCCCCGGATAAAGCTATAAACCCCGAAAAGGATGGCCGCAGTCACAGGCACATCCAGTCGTACCTGCCGCGCTGCCTCGAGGAATAACGGCGATGTCATTAAAATGAGGCCGCCTATACACACTGCCACGTAGCTTTCAGTCATTGAGTATACGATCAGCATAACCAAAACGATGGACACTATGCCCGAAATCGCGCTCGGTAATCTATATGCGAACTCCTTGGATTCCACAACAGACCCGACGGCCATTGCGCTCCAAAAATAAAGCGGTGGCTTTTCGAACCACGGGCTACCTCCATGGAGCAATGTGAAAGGATTTCCCGACAACGCCGTTTCATCGCTCACCTTTGCATAAAACGCCTCATCGTAGTCATTGAAAGCGTGGTGTCCGAGGTCATAAAGGAACAGGAAGCAGCTAAGGAGGAGTACCGAAGCGATGGTGAAACGCATGTAATTGAGCGCTACTTTTTCAATGGTCGAATTTAATCGGATCATGGCAGATGTAACCCATCATAAGCACTAAAACAATTTTTAGTAACCGCGGCGGATTTTTTCGAGTTTGTACCAGTGATAGAGATAGCCGGAGCCGAGGCCGGCGAATATGAGCAGGAGGAGGAGCGGGAGTATTGATGAGACGATGGAGGCGCTCGCAGCTGCTACCGCCTCGATGCCTTTGGGATGCACCATGAGCGTGACTTTTTTGGATAGTTCGGAGTGCACGTCATTTGTGCTGTGGACTTCGGCCCACATGCGATAGAGCACGTCGTTCTCGACCTTATCGTCGGAAATAAATACAAATGAGCCGTCGGAGGCTGTCATGACCGAGCTGTCCTTCGGATCATCATCCCCTTTCTCTATCCAGACGGAGACGCGTGAATTTGGCGATGTTTTGCCGCGGATAATGATGTGATCGCCTGCCTCCGCGCTGGTCGGATAATCGGTAAGTATCGGCACGACGAGCGGCTGCTCGTTGTCGAAAAATTGCGCCCCGTCGGTCGAGGTTGAATCATCCGGCAAAAGAATGCCGGAGGTCGTCACATCGACCATTTTCTTCGGCCCCACGGTGTATTTGGCCGAACGCATGCTTGTGAGGATGTTGGAACCTTTGCCGTCGGCCGCGAGGATAGCGCCTTCGGCGAGGAATGCCGCGCCAGTCATCTCGTGAAGCGCCTTGAAGGTAACGGTGAGCAGCAGGCCGTGCGAGCCAGTGTAATTGTGATCGGTCCAGCCGGCGAATTGTACCCTACCGCGATCGTTGGAGTACTCAGGCGGCGAGGGCCATGATTTCATTATTGAGCCGTCGGTAGAAATATTTGTCACTGCAATAGCTTGCGGGTTGAAATCCATTTCCGCTTCGGCGGCGTTCATGGTGTCGCCGCCGGTGTCGGCCACGATCTGCAGCGCAAAGGTGTCGCCTATCGCGTATTCGCCATTCTCCGGCGTGATATAAAGCGCCGCCTCCGAAGCCGAACATTGAGCCGGCAAAAGAAGGAGAAAGAGCGCAAGATACAATGCGCGTGGGTTCATGGAGTCGGTGCGGGAGGAGTCGGGGAGTCCGCAGGAGCGCTTATGCGTCTGTCACGCCACCACAAAAGGAGTCCGAGTACGAGCAGTATCGTGAGTATGGACATGATGATAGGGAAATCGAAGAGGGAAACCTGCCGAGGTGGCGTCGTGCTCGAGACATCACCGAAGCGTTCGTTACCCGCTTTGTCGATGGCGCGCACCTTGATGTCGTGCAGCACCTGATCCTTGAGCTGATAGGGACTGCTCGTGGTCTTCCAGGAACCCTTCTCATACACCTCGTAATGGTCGATGCCGCTTTGCTTGTCGACCGTGGAGAACACAAGGTAGTAATTGCCGCCAAAAACGCCGCGCGTGGATTCGATGATCACATCGAAGGGATCCGGCGGGGTCGTATCCTGTTTCACCTGCTGTAGCCAAGCATTTCCAGCACCCGTCGAACTCGCGACGAGCGTGATCGTAGCACTATCCACATGCAGCGATGCTTCCGTGCCCTTGCCGTCATTGAGGTACACTTTCGAACCGGTTCCCGAAATACTGATGTCGGCCTTTTTTGCTGCAGAATTGATGACGGTAAAGACGACCTTGCCGATGACATTGGTAAGCGACGGGTCTCCGTTGATGCGCCCGCAGTAACCACCGGGCACACCGCCCGAGAAACCAACGACGCCTTTTTGCGTGTCGATAGAAGGCTCTTCGGGCCAGAGCGTAAAGATGGAATCGCCACGGCTGAAATCCACCGCGCGAAGGCTCGCCGTGGGATACGTGATCTCCACGTGCGCTGCATTGATGCAGTCGTCTTCGTTGTCGATACGCAGATTCAAGACGAACGTGTCTGCCGGCCCGAAGGTTCCTTTATTGGGATCGAAGTAAATGTGTGCAGCAGAGGCGGCAAAAGGGAGGAAAAGGGTGAGAATGGGAACAAGGGACAGCAATTTCTTCATAGTTACAGTATAGCGTGCCATTTTTCTACCCTGTCCAGTTGAATAACATGATGGAGAAGTCCGCGAGATTCACAGTACCATCGTGATTGAAGTCGGCCCGTGATTCCGACGTGCCCCAGAACGTAAGGAAAATGGAGAAGTCGATGAGGTTGCACTTGCCGTCGTTGTTGAGATCGCACGAGCCTGTTTCCGCAACGTTACCCTGTCCCACCGTGAAATTGACAGACTTGCCATAACCGCTCTTGATCGTGCTATCGATCTGAAAGAGAGATTTCGCCGCGTGAGAACCTTCTCCGAGCGAACCGGTATCGAGCTGTAGAGCCCACACACCGGCCGAATTTGCATTGGAGTCGAGCGCAGGCTGGGTGTCGATGCGCGTTCTTATTTGTGCGCCGGGGACGCTTTGACCGGAGAGTGTTACGGGTTTGCCGGCGGCGACGGTAGCGTCGCTGACCGCGATAGTCGGCGGAATGAAGATGTTGTTGACCGTGGTAATCGCGCTTTGGATGACGTCGAAGACGAACGTCGAGAGGAGGGAGTTGATGCCGTTCTGGTCGGTCGCGAGAAAGCCAAATGATACCGTGCCGGCGCTCGCAGCGCTCGTCGTGTACTGGAAATCGGCGTTGGAATCGGCGCGCGTCGTCCCGAGGTCTTTGCCGTCGAGCAATACCTTTACGTCGGCATTCGGATACGCCTTGCCGCGCAAAACGACTTTCGTGGGGATTTCTGCAGAGATCGAACCGGGAGGAGCGGTGGGGTTTTCCGGTATCTGTCCACGCGGAGGATTGCCCTGTGGAATGGAGGGTACGGCGGCGAGGGGCTGGCACGTGCTGCTGCAGAGGTCAGTGGGATCCGCATTGCCGTCGTCGCAGGCTTCGCCAAAACGCGCCTGCAGCGTGCCGTCGCCGCAGTACGGGCCCCAGCTATTGCAGTCGGCATTGCAGCGACGATCGGCCGTGGTCGTGCCGTATGCGCCGGTATTGAACGCAACGCCCTGATCGCAGAGTTCGTCGAAATCGACTACGCCGTTGCCGCAGACCCTGATGTACACGAACGCTTGCACGTTGGAGGCATCCGCGTGCGGGTCGAACGAATTGATGACAAGAGAGATGGGAATAGCGCCTACAAACAGCGCGAGCACGATAAAAATGGCATGACGCATAGTGTGCTCATCGCATGTTCGCTGCGTAGGAGCGCGGTGGCATCTGATCGCGCCGCTTCCTTCGCCAGATGAACGATGCGATGAGGATGAGCAGGACGAGGAGCGGAATCGCGAGAACGACAATGACCTTTATCTTATCGGGGGCTGAGAGGCCATCGAAGCCGTACCCTTCATAACCGCTCACGGCTCCGACAGCGGCGATACTTACAGTGATCTGATTTTGCTGCGCCACTTCTTCGTTCCTGTATATCGTATATTTGCCGATGTAGGAACCGGTGGAAAGCCTCGTAGGCAATTCGGCCACGACTTCTTTGGTGGCAAAAGGCGGTATCTGCTCGATGCGATTCGTATTGCACGTCTTTTCGAGCAAATTTTCTGCGGTGTAATCATATATTTCGAAGCACACTTTTGTGGGACCGAAATCCGTGTTGCCGGTATTGTGCACGGTCATCAAAAAGCGCATTTTGCCGGGGAAAAAGAGACCCCATCTGGTAATACCCTCTTCGAGATCGAGCAAACGCACGCGCCGGATATCAAAATCGTAGATCTTGTCGACGATTTTCATGTTGACGTCGATCTGTGCGCCGAGCGCGATGGAAACACCACCGGCCGGCTGATTCGCCCCGGAGTACGAGGTGCGCACCCGTATAGAGCCGTGGTAGTCTTTGTATTCAGCGTTCGCGGGGACTTTGACAGTAAAAGTAATGGGCACCTGCGTCTCCCCTTTATGCATCACGAATTTAAGCCCTTTGTCGACGGCTATCCAATCCTGCGCGCCCGGCACGTTCATTGTGATCTCCACATTGAGATCAGTGTCCGGATCCGAGCGTACAAGCACGATCTGCTGCTGAAAATTCGATCCGCGCGTGAGGCGTTCGTTATTGAGATATGGAGGAGAAATACCGAAGCCGGCGTAGACGACATGCGTATTCGCAACAAACAGCAAAAGCATGAACAATGAAAAATAGCTCGCCCCCTTGAGAGAGTTCCTGAGTTTCCTATATTCAATTGTTATTATTTTGTTACATAAGCGGCTCATGTGATTACCAGGCTGTAGAACTCGAAGTTACCGCGATGATACTATCCTGACCCGTGTAGGCGCCGGAGAGCGTGATCATGGAAGGTACCTGGATGCCCCAGTAGGTGTCTTTGGTCTTCGGTGTAGTCGTTGCGGTCGTCTTTTGCACATTGATGTGGAGTTGGAACGGGGAGGTGGACGCCTGTAGAGCACGTGTTCCGTACGTCAGGTAATTTGCGGACGTCGTGGCGTTGTAGTTGAGCGAGGATGTGGCGAATTGTTGGAAGAAGTATGGGATGGAGGACGTCGATCCCGTGTAGCAGGAATCAACAGCTGTCCAATTGGTACACATGTGGTCACCATAAAGATTTTCATCGATCCCCACATTACCCCACGACGCGAGCGGGGATGTTTGCACGAAAGGACTGGTGCTATTGCCTGGCTGCATACCGCCGTATGCGATCGAGGTCGTCGCTACATTGAATGCAAGGAACTGATCGAGCTCCGTGCCATTGGTGGAATCAGCCCGAGAACTTGTGGCGTAATTGTCGTCCACTACTTGCGCCGATGCACGCCAGTTCGTCGCATCGGCGTCGGTCGAGGTGGCGTTGGACCAGAAATGCATGGTGCAATACCAGCCCACGGTAGAATCCGTGGGGCCGGAACAGCCGTCTCCGGTGACGGCACCACTTGTGTCTTGCTGGCAAGACCACCCGATATCGGCATCATTGTTAGCGGTGAGATAACATTGATTCGTATTGTATTGGCTCGACTGCGTGCACGCGGCGGCTCCACCGGATATATTGGACCAATAAATACTGGAGGTGGCGGATGAGATCTCATTGCCGCTCGATGCGTTCTGACAGCTGTTGTTGTCGGTGACGATGAATTCAACGTAATACGTGCGCGTTGTGGTAGCGTGCGCTCTATCCAAAATAATGTCGGTCGAGGTGGCCCCTACCGAAGTAAATGCGGTGTTGATGGTGGGTGTGATGTTGTTGACATTGAAGGACGAGTTGGATCCTTCGAGCGAAGTCGTGCCGACCCCTGCCACGAGTGAGTTGTTGTCGTAGAGATACACGTATGCGTTATATGATTTATCTTGCGCGGGGATCGCAATAGTAGTGGAGGTGGATATTGTAACGTTGGTACTGGTCGCGAGAGCTGCTGTCGAGGTGGCCCATGTGCCATTGGAATCGCAATAGATGGTATTGACCAATCCACTCGATTTACACGCAACTATATGGAGCGCATCGCCGCCGCGGATAGTATCCGTATCGGTCGCAACCACGGTCCACGATTCGGGGCTGCCGGGGTTCACGTTACCGCTATTGGAAAGTGAGAAAAAGAGTGGGGCGTGATTGACCACGAACGGCGAATTGCCGTTGGGAAAGCCCGGATCGCCTTGCGTATAGGAGCTGCTGCAAGCTGCGCCGGATGCGTTGTTGTCGCACACCCATGCATACCATGCGTTGCTTTCATTATCGAAAGGTCCCACTCCTACGAGGAATTTGTCCAGCGTAGTCGTCGACGTCCATACGACCGTATTGCCGGTCGTCGTGGATACAGCAGAAACGTTCCACTGATTGGTTGCTCCGCCGGCACATGATGGCGTCGTCGTTGAGCTCGCAAATGGCGTACCGTTCGTTTTGCAGAGGAGTAAATAAAATGGGTCGCTGCCGCTGTCATTAGCCGTCGCCTGCCAATAGACAATATTGCCGGCGTTGGTAGGAGTGGTCGTAGCTGATGGTACCGTCTCATGTGCTTGCACGACCCACACGGGCGGCGTATTAAGCACTGTTACCGTGGTGACGACGGTGGAGGTCGATACAGCTTCTGCTATCTGCGGCGTAAAGAGCCGAAAGTATCCAAAAAATGTAGTGGCACACAAGATCGCGACTGAAAGGACCGTAACCAGCGTGACTTTCCCCGCATCCAATTCCGGCGTGGTCAGCCATTGCCAAAAGGCTCGAAATTCATTCGGCATAGTATAGAACAATCGTACCACCGTACGCACTTTCAGAGCCTAAAACCGTGTGGATAATGCAACCCGACACATTTTCAAACCCGAAGCAATGCTATTTGTAGCGAATGGCGTCGAGTGGATTAATTTTTGCGGCGCGGCGCGCGGGGAAAAGACCCGTGATGAATCCGACGATGCTCGAGAACGCCATGATGAAAATGAGGAACGGGATCGGATAGCGAAAGATGGACACCGATTCACCGCCGAATTTGCTGGCGGCCACGGAGAGCACGCCGTTGAGCATCAAGCCGATGCCGCCGCCAATAGCGATACCCACTACTCCGCCAAGGAATCCCACGATGACAGCTTCGGCGACGAAGAGAATGACGATGTCCTGCGCTGAGGCCCCGATGGTGCGCATGACGCCGATCTCCGCGGTACGCTCAAGGAGCGTAACGGTCATCGTGTTGAACATGCCGATAGCGGATACGGTGAGCGCGATACCACCGAAGACGGCGAGCACAGCCTGAATGCCTTTGAAGATCTTATTGGCTTGATCGACGGTCTTGGAGAGCGCGGTCACGGTGAATCCTTTAGCGATGATCACATTTTGCATTGGCACCAGATGATCACTGTCGGTCACGCGCACCTGCAGGCGTTCGTAAAATGGTATTTGGAAGTGTGATTGGAATTCATCGAGCGTAATGATGGAGACCAGAGACGCGTCATCGCTCGTGATGCCCTTGATCTTATACTGCTTATCTACCGCCACCTCCGTTTGCTCATCGGAGCCGGGCTGTTTGATGAATACGCGGAACGTAACGTACTTTCCTACCGCCTGCTTCGGATCATCAACGCCGAACAGTCTGAGCAGCGCGCCGGATATGAGCGCCATGTTCCTGTCATCCTCTGCAGTATCCTTGGTAAAGAGTTCCCCTTCGGAGGCCTTCCCTCCGGTATACAAGAAATATGAAGGCTTTACGCCCTGTAAGGTGGCGTTGCCGGTCAGTCCTTCATAGGTTACGAGCGCCGGAAAGCTCGCGAGGGGGGAAACGTCTTTTACATTTTCGTTCGCTGCGATCTGATCCACTGTCTGTTGATCGAGCACGACGGCATTGGACGGCGGATTGGAGACATTGAGCGTGAGGAGCGATTCGCCGAAGACGATCTTCTCGAGAATGATGCCTTGCAGACCGAAGCCAAGGCCCACAAGCGCAACGACGGCGCCGGTACCGACACCCATGCCGAGGATAGTGAGCCACGTACGTGACGGGTTCGTCTTGAACATACGGGTCGAAAGCATTGCGATGTCGGGTAGTCTCATAGGTATTATGTGTGCGCACCGAGAAGTTCGTTGGCCAAAATAACGTAGCCTCCCTGCGCGATGAGTTTCTCCAAGATCCGTGAGACATTGAAGGCAATACTTTCCTCGAATTGAGCGCCGCCCATGTCTTTAGAGAGAGCGAGACGCTCCGCAAAATCGTCGGCCGTAACGATGCCGCCGATGCGTTCGGCCACCGCCGACTTCAGGGTCTTGTACTGCTCGTCCGAGGGATTGACCCCGATCTCCTCTCTCAGGTAATCCAGAAGATGGTCCACGAATTTCTGCTGGTGCATGAAAAGGTTGTCCATATTGCGGTCATTGCGAAAACGAGCCACGTCCTGCGAATAGCGCACGAGATCGAAGATCTTTTTGGTCATGTGCTGCGCGTCTTCCATATTCATGCCCGCGCCGCCGGCATGGATGGGCTTTCGCAAATAATCGAAGAACAGCGTATCGTTCATCGCACCTTTCAAGACCTCCAGAATGCCCTTTTCCAGCCTCTCGATCTGCGCAAAACCTATCTGCTGCGTTACATAATTCGTCACGCTTTTCACTTTGAGCATGATGGGTTCGTCGTACGGGTATATGCGCGCGAGTTGCTCGATCTCGGTCACGATAGTTTCGCCCGGCTTCACGCGCTTCACCTGCTTTTTCTCGGGATTGACGACGACGCGACGCAATTTGCCGTCGCGCATGTAGAAGACGCGGTGCGCATACGGCAGATATTTCGCGTCGTGCGTGACCAAGACAAGGGTTTTTCGGTCCTTCTCATTGACCTCGGCAAAAGAGTCCATAACTTTTTCGGCGGAAATGGAGTCAAGGTTGCCGACCGGCTCGTCGGCGAGCAAGATCTGCGGATCGTTGATGAGCGAACGCGCTACAGCCACGCGCTGCTGTTGACCGCCCGACATCATGACCGGCGTTTTATTTTCGAGACGCTCCGGAATGCCGAAGCGGCGCAGTAGTATGCGCGCGCGCTCATTGCGCTCGGAGGGCGATGCGCCCAAGAAAAGCCGCGGCAGAGCGACATTGTCGAGCACGGAGATCGACGTAATGAGGTTGAACTGCTGGTACACAATGCCGATGGTCGCCTGCTGGTATTTATTCATTTCGGCCGGCGTATACGCATAGATGTCCTCGCCCTGTACATACATGTGTCCGCTGTCGGGAGGAATGCCGCCGAGCATGGTGTACAGAAGTGTCGATTTGCCGCATCCGGATGGGCCAAAGAGAATAATGTATTCGCGCGGAAAGATCTCGCTGTTGAGTCTATCGATGGCATTAAACTCATTGGACTTGCCCTTGTTGTACACAATGACCATTTCTTTCGTTTCGATGGAGGTTTTTGCCATAAATGTTCACTCGCGGGGCATATCATTCTGGGGGTCGCTGTCTGGCGCTGCTGCGCCAGCGCTCACTCTCGGCCCGTCGGCCTGCGAGAGACCCCCAGACCGATACGCCCACGCTCGCTTTTGCTGATTTAATGCATACATAGTTGTCATTTTACGATTACTTACCCACCTTATTCACCCATCCGAATGTGCCCTGGAAGTTCTCCAGAATGATGTCGATGATGTTCTTTTCCTTTATAGGTGTAATGAGCACGAAGTCCTCGGAGCGGGAATTGTTGCCCGCCACGTCATCACATTCGACCCAGTATTTGTAGACGGTACCGGGCACGAATCCGACGATAACGCTTGTGTGGTCGGTGAGCGGATTGCTTTCTCTGGGCGCATTTTCGACCTTTGAGCCGGGACCTCCGAGACCCTGCGTATAGAAGACGGTGCAGAACGTCGGCTCGTCGGTTACCCACGTGACGATGGTCTGCACCTTCACTTCATCGCCGGGAAAAAGCGTCGATTCGTTCTTCACTTTTGCGATGGCGGGCGGAATAACGTCGCGTACCGTGAGGAACGTGAATGGATCGCTCACCACCTGATCACCGCCCTGATTGGTGGCGGTGATGACCGCGGTGTAGCGCGTACCGAATTCCAGATTTCCGAGCTTCACGGTGTGGGTCGTCGTAAAGAGCGGGTCGCCCGTCGTATTGCTGCGCTTCGTGCGGTTATTTTTGTATTCCACGGTGCCCTTGGCGAGCACGTCGCCGGTACTCCAGCTGACGGTCGCAGAATCTTCTTGCACGCGCGTCACTTTCAGATTGGCGATCTTCGGCAAAATGGATTTGGTGCGGAAGGTGTCATCTTCTGTCGTACCTATTAGATTGAATGAGTCTTTCGAATAGATCTTGAAGTGGTAGACGGTCGAGGGCTTGAGTCCGACGACTTTCACCGTGTGCTTCGTGACGGCGGCCTCGGAAGCGCCTTGTGAGATGGTATAGGGATTCGCGCTCTGTGCATTGTATTCGGCTTCGGACGCGAGCTGCACCTGCGAGCCCGATTCGCGATCTGTGGTCCATGTGAACACTGCATAATCGCTCTCGGCAACGATCTTCGGCGAGCCGATAATGGACGGCGGGCGGAGCTGGTCCTGCGCCTGATCCTGCACCGCTTGCTCTATCTCTTTGAGCTGCTCGGGGTCGGTGATTTTCTTTATGTCCTGTTGGATTTTTTGCGCCGGCGTGCCTCTGGTCGTAAATACAAAACCTGCAGTCGCGCTTTTGTTGCCCTGATCGTCGGTCGATATGACACGGAAATGGTACTGAGTGCCGGGATCGAGGTTGGTGATGGTTAGCTGATGATCTTTTAGATCGAACGTGGGATCGCGCACAAGGCCGGTATTGGAATCAAGACCATAATTGATGGTCGCGTCTGTCTTCACATCGGTCGACCATTTCACGGTAGCGGTCGTCAGACTGATATCCGAAATGAGGACGTTGGATATCTGGACCACATCGGCCGCATAGACCCGCACGCCCAAAAAGAGCGCCACGCCAAAAGCCGTGAGCCACCATTGCATACATCTGATTTTACCACCGCTTTTCCAATGACCGCCCCGTAAATCCACACTCACTCATAAGAATGGTCAGAGCGTACCATGTGTACCAATAATACTCGGTCGGGTATTATTGGTACCAAACGCTCGGGCGTGGCTAGGATAGTTTGAACCTGCGCTTTAGTTCATTTTCTCCTTCTAAAACATTGACCACCATATAGAGCAGCTCTCTGCCCACATTAAGGTCTGCCTTCAGTAAAATTATGAGATCCTCGCAATCATACGGATATGCCCAAACGCTGTTTTGCAACCTTACAAATCCTATCGATGAGAGCGTGTCCCTCACCTTTTGTCGCAATGATGCTTGGTATTCGGGAATATCGAATATTATTATGCGCCACTTATGATCCCATTTTACCGGCTTCTTATTGTCCTTATCTGCAGCAAGTGAGACTGACAATGCGCTTTCGCCTTTTGGCGTGAGGTGCAGGTAACCGCGTTCGCGCTTCAAATATCCGTTCCTGATGAGCCTCTCGCGCGTGCGATCGATCACATCTTTTTGTCTGTATGAAACAAGAAGGTCCATCCTCTGCATGCTTCTGATGGTCGTGCGCGCCATGATCAGATCATCTATCATTCCTGCGACATGTATAGTTTCAAGGATCAATCTTTTCAGATCACCCCTCTTGTTGCGTCGTTTGTTGATTTCCTCAATAACTCCCATGTACCAATTATACCCGACCGAGTATTATTGGTACATGGGAAACGCATGCAGGGCGTGCCTTGGGTTACAGGCCGGTGCTTCAAAGTCCATCACGGCCGATAACGG
>CAZHOB010000005.1:0-39881 GCA_964534465.1 uncultured Candidatus Saccharibacteria bacterium | reverse complement strand
TCGGATAAGGTCGGATAAGGTCGGATAAGGTCGGATAAGGTCGGATAAGGTCGGATAAGGTCGGACACCGCGTGACAAGAGGCGGATGACTATTTACGTCGCTTTAAGAACCAGAAGAGGATGAAAAACACGCCGATGATGACGAGAAAAATGGCAAAGGCGCTGTAATAGTGGTACGAGGTCGGGCGTGTGCATGAGAGATAGTCGGCCGTGTTGCCGTCGCAGAATTTGGAGCTGCTGAAGCCGAGCAGCCCCATGATAGTGAGCGCCGTGCCGAAAAAGAGATCGGCTTCTTTCTTGATGATCTCGTAATTCCCTCTTTGTGAATCGATGAGCTTGTCGAATCCCCACTGCAGCACAAGCCATCCTATCCAAAACCAGCGCTTCAACATGTGCCACCATTTTTTTACCCCGCGCGGCTCATTATTATGCGGTGCTTCCTGATAGTGTTCCCTTTGGTATACGCCGTCCATATTTATATTGTACCAGAACGAAGTTCAGTACTACAAAGTTCTGCCGGCTTCAGCTATCTGCTCATCCAGCGCTTGAAGGTCATTGTAGAGATTTGTGCGCTTGTCAAATTGCGCCTCCGCAGTCGGCAACTCGTCATTCATGTCCTTGATATGTGCTTGCGTCAATGCGCCCTTATCCGCGATGATGCGGTCGAATATTTTTTTGGTCTCGAAATTGGCGCGATACGAGAGACCTCGGATATCCTGTGTCACCTCGGCCTTGCGTTTGGCCAATGCGACGATCTTGCGCATAGTGTCTTTTTTTGCAAAATCGCTCGCGCCATTGGCAATAAGATCCATTTTTTGGATCTGCACGGCGAGCTGCTCTCCAATGGTGCCGATGGTATCTATCTGTTTGGTCGATTCATCGAGCACCTGCAGGCCATCCTCTGATACTTTCAGCCGTTGCGCCGAGGAAAGTTTGTTCCCCAGCGCCTGCGTAAGATCCAGATTGAGCTGTTGCCGCAAGGTGGAGTTCTGCGCCCCAGGAAGGAGTGTGGCATTGGTCGACTGCACGGCAAGCTCCGCGTACGCGGCATACCTTTGCGCAAACGCATCATCCGCCCGCTTCGAGATATAGAGAACGCCGCCGAGGATAAGCGCTGCCGCTAGCGCGCCAATGATCACGCGCCTGTCTCGGGAATATGTTCTTGCAAGATCTGATATGTGCTGAAAGGTCATATTATCCGCCTACCGCGATAAAGGTGGTGGTACCCATGTACACACCCGCAGGAGTGCCGTTGGGCACTGAAATGCCCCAGAATACATTGCTGTTTTGGAGCTGGTTCGGGGAGGTGGATGTAGCCTTGACCACGCTGACATCGATGTTGGTCGCAGTACCGGTAAGTGCGGCGCAGATCGCGCAGCTGCCGTATACGAACGTGCTCGTCGCATACTTTTGCTGCCCCACCGGTATGGAATTCAGGCCGCTTGCGAGGGTCGAAGAACCCGCGACCGTGATGTCGATATTCACATTTCCGGTATTACGGATGGTCGAGGTGGAATTGACGGCGCCGGTATCCGATGCGGGGTTCAGCGAGCCGTAATTGATACCGCCGGTCGTGACCGAAAGCGCGCGCAGCGTGTTGAGCTGCGTGGTGGACGCTGCGGTCGTCTGAGTGTCGCGATAGCCGGAGGCGTCTTGTACCGCCATCGATGCGCGCCAGCCGCCTTGGCCGTAGTAAGTGGTGGTCGCATACCCACCATAGGTGTCTGTCGGATCGGCGAAGTAATAGATATCAGCGCTGCATGAGAGCGTGCAGGTATTGCCTGAACAGTCGGAGAACGTGCATGAGGACGATGGTATCTGATAGCAATTATTGTTGTCGGCGGTGCAGCTCGCCCCACCGCTCACACCGTTGCGGAATACGGTCGAAGTGCCCTGCACCATATCGGTATAGCCGTTGTAGTCGGTGGTCGTGGCCGTGACATACACCGTCGTCGTCGCTCCTTCAGTGAGCGTGATGTCTTGCGCGTTGTTCAGCGAAAGATTGGTGATGAATGGCGGATGGATCATGGTGCCCTTTGCGATGATGTCGTAGCTGTCGAGATCGAGGCCGTCTTCATTTACGCGGAAGCAGTATGTATTGGCCGAGGCAGCGTTGGTCATTTTGAAATTGTATTCTACTTCTGTGGCGGTCGTGCTCGCGATATTGAGCGTATTGGTCTGATTCGACGCATTCTGTACCATTTTGCCGTACGTGAAAGCCATGCTCGCGGGATACGAGAGGAGCGGCGTCGTAGAAGCCTGATCGCTGAATTGGCTCGATGAGCTCATACACACGGGGGATGCGCCGCAGCTCGCCGCGACCGGTACCGCGACGTAATTGTCGGTACTCACGGCTTCGCAACTCACCGCGGCCCCGATATCGGAATATTGTAATTTATACGTCCTCGAATTTCTCGGTGAGCCGGAGTTCTGCAGAGAGAATCGCAGGCGCACGTTCTGATTAGAGAGCAATGTGAGTATCGCGGTATCCTCGGCTGCTTGCCATGAAGCTCCTCCCGAGGTCTGCTCCTTGCCGAATATAGATGTGGGCGCGCTCGCCGTATATTGCTTGACCATGAGATCATCCCATCCTGAATTTTGCGAATTGAAGTGACCAAAACCGATGCCTCCCGAGGTGTGGTAGGTGGGATTGCTGGAGCTCGTCGTCGTGCTCACGCTCTTGAAGAGCGCGCCGGTGGAATCGTACATATTGACGTTGATAGCACCGCTCGTAAGCCAATCGACGACGACTTCGTACCAGCCCGTCGAATATGATGCGGATGTCGAGGCCATGGTGGTGCCGCTGAGATCGCGGGATCTGACGTCTCGTGCAATTGATAGTCGCTCGCCGTTGGAGCCTATCGGGTTGCGGTCAACGCAGACACCATAATCGCGATTTGGAGACACCGATTCGAGACCGAAGAAGGTACACATTTCGATCGACTGTGTCGCGTCCACGTATTGCCACCATCGTATCGTCTTACCTTGAGCTGTTTGTGAACCACTCTGGTAGATACCCGGATCCGTCTGGACGTTGGTACCGCTCAAGCCATACAGGCCTCGACCGTAGTTGAAGCTTCCGCTGGCGGAGAAATTTGAACTATCTCCGGAGTATTCGGTGATGTTGTTATCCTCGAAATCATCGAGGAACGAGAATGTGGTCGCGTCATCCGCTGCGGCCGCGCCGGCGTTGCCGTAGTACATGTAAATGATGGCCGAGCCCGAGGCCGGCAACGATGCGATCTTGACCCAAACGGTCGAGGTGGAAGATGTGTTTTTCTCTCGCCAGAACTTGATGGTCGAAGTACCGCCGGAGTCGGTGAATCGCAGATCGTCGAAGCTGGCGAGCATGTCGGTATCATACGGCACATCTATCTTGACCGGCAGATCGGTGTAGGCGGTCCCGTTGGGATTCGAAATGGCGATGCGCTGACGCTTGGTCCATGACGCGTTGTACCATTCGCTGTTCGGCGCACCCTCGCCGCCGTCGTCGTTGCGCCAGCGATAATGCGATTCGGAAATGATCTGACAATTACTGTCGTCCCATCGTATGTGACCACAGGCGGTCGAGCCGTCGTTGTCGTGCGCCTCGCCCGCGAAATTCCCGTACGCGCCGGCGAATGTCCAGAAGCTGCCGGCCGATCCGGTGAGTGTTACGTTGTAGCCGCGGAGATTGGCGGAAGTAGTCGCAAATCCGATGGTCGCATTGGTGAGCGCACCGTTGGTATCGACCACCGTCGAGGCAAGCGTGATGGCCGTGCCGGAAGCTACGGATATCTCGAAATAGCCATTGCCCATCGATGAAATGGTCGGCGAACCGGAAATACTGACACCGGTCGAATCCATATTGCGGAAATCGTAATAGCTCGCGTTCAGGGTGCCGCCTGCGACCGAGAAGGAATACGTGGTACCCGGCGAGCCGGTGGTGCGCACGGTCGTGGACGCGGTGGAAATACCGACCATATTGAGTGTCGCGCCCGAGTACGAGACGCTGGAGCTCGTGGCGATGCGTACAGCGACCTGACGCGGCGTGCCGGAAATATTGGTGCCGTCGAAATCGGTCGCGTCGCTCCAGTAATCGATGCCTGTCGACTTCGTGTATGCACCATATATATAGAGCGAACCGTCGACGTTGCCGTTGTCTTGCGAGTAGAGATATGAGGCCGGATTGATATTGGCGGTCGTGACCGACGAATTCCACATGCTGATATTCGTGTTGGCCGTCTGCGTGAGCGTGGCGTAATTGGCCGCCGGAGCCGTGCGCGTATTTATTGAATACGTGGTGCCGGAATAGAGATAGAGCATAGAGCCGGACCACGACCCGCCGACATTATTGGTGAATGTGCCGCCTACCGCGAGCGTTTTGCCGCTTGAGAGCGTGAAGCTCGATGCGGCGTTGAGCGTCGCGTTGTGCGTAGAGGTCGCGCTGCCTGTGAGGGTCCAACCGCCGTTTGAATTATCGAACGTGACGTCGTAGAACGGCGAGGACGATGCCGCAACCGTCTTCCCTACCGCGCTCGCTGTGAATCGAACGATACCGCCGTTGTTCCAGAACGACGAAAGATTCGTAAATGAACCGCCAATGCCCATCGAGATGCTTGGCAAAGTGGTCGAACCATTCGTAATGGTGAAATCACTCGTCGATGTCGCATTCAAATCTTGGAATGTCCACGTGCCGCCGACGCCGTCGAAGTTGATGCCGTTGAAATCCGAGCCGCCCGCAGTGATCGTCTTGCCGCTGGCGGTCGAAGTGAATTTCACCGTGCCGATGCCGCTCGTGAACGTGCCGGCATTCGAGAAGTTGGCGCCGACCGCGAGCGTACTAGTAGGAAGCGTGAGTGTGCCGAGGGTGATGGTGAGATTGTTGGTCGTCGTGGCGTTTTGTTCTTGCCATGTCCATGCGCCGCCTGAGCCATTGGCGGTCAGGTTGTAGAGCGTGGACGTGGCGGTCCAAATACTCTTGCCGCTCGCGGTCGAATTGAGCACGACGGTGCCGTTGTTGTGCATGAAGAAGCCGCCGTTCCCTCCGCTGTTGTTGAAGTTACCGCCCACGTAGAGCGTGCCGCTCGGCAAGGTCACCGTGCCTTTGGACACCGAGAAGTCGTTGGTCGTGGTCGCGGGTGCGGAAAATGCCCAATTACCGTTTCCTCCGTTGAACGTGACGTTGTAGAAGGTCGATGTCGCCGTCGTGATGGTCTTGCCGGTCGTTGTGGCAGTGAATGTAACGGTCGAATTCGCAGGCGTATAGGTACCGCCGTCACGCACAATGAAATTGCCGCCGACCGAATGCGACTGAGAACCCGCCGCCGTAAAGGTGCCGCCCGCGTAGATCTCGAGCGAGCCGTCATAGATCTGTCCCGAGCCGCCGCTTTGCAAAGTCACATTGCCCGCAGGGGCAAAGGTCTTGCCTGTCCATACGATGAGTTTTGTATTCGGCACCACGGTCAGCGTATTAGTGCCGCCGACAGTGGCCGTGAAGGGCACAAGTGAATCATTGCCATTGTCCCATTGATCCATATCTGCGATGTTGAGCGGCGTCGCATCATCGGTACGCACGATGACACGATGCTCGTAAACATCCATGTTAGTGCTGCTTGCCGAGAGCCCGCGAGTAACAGTCGCCGACTTTGCGGTGGTGGTAGAGAGATACACCGTGAATACATCTCCCGGGTTGTAGCTAACACCGGGAATAGTGTACTTGCCGTCGGCACTCGCGCAGGATGCGGTGTACGAGCCGGCTCCCTCCACCTTGAGCTTCACGAACTGCGTGGAGTTGTCGCAGCCGGAGCTCACGGTGGAACCTTCATCGGAATACACTTTGCCCTCTATGGTGATGGCGATATTGCTGTCGTCCCATCGTATGTAGCCGGGATCGCCGCCAGCGTCGTTGTCGAACCTCTCTCCCGCGAGATTGCCGTAATGCAAATTGAATTTCCAATAGCTCGAGGTCGACGAGGTCGCGGTTACGTTGGTCGCGGCTGTTTGTGTGGTCGTGGCGAATTTCACGTTCTTGATCACTTTTTGCTGATTGTTGTCGATGACAGAACCGGCCACCGTCATCGCGGTGCCGCTGGCGACAAGTCCGAAATCTCCGAATGAAAGCGACGAGATGGTCGGGCTGCCGATGATGTTGAGACCGTATGTGAGATCGAGATTTCTGAATTGGTAGTAATTGGCCGTAAATGTGCCGCCGCTTACCATAAATGAGTACGCGCCCGTGCCGCCTATCGCACCGATAGTGCTCGTCGCAGCGCCGCTGCCGATGATGTCGAATGTGCCGCCGGAGAATACGACCGATGAGCTTGAGGCGATGAGCACGCTCACCGCGCGCGGTGTCGCTGAAATATCGGTGCCGTCGAAGTCGGTCGCGTAGCTCCAATAATCACTGCCGCTCGAACGAGTGTACGCGCCCCATATATTGAGCGCGCCGCTCACATTGGCGTGATTTTGCGAGTAAAGCGAACCGGTCGTATTCATCGTAACGGCAGTGGACGACGAGTTCCACATCGCTATCTTCGTGCTAGCCCCGACACTCAGCGTGCCGTAGGAATCCGAGCCTGTCGTTTTTGTATTCAATGAATAGCTCGTGCCCGAATTCAAATACAGCGTGGAGCCTGTCCATGTGGTCGGAGAGCCGCCGACGCTGTTGGTGAACGTGCCGTCCACTTCGAGCGTCTTGCCGCTTGAGAGGACGAAAATTCCTGCGCTCGGAGAGGTGTTGGTGATCGTGAAATTATGCGTTGTCGTCGCATTTTGCATAATGGTCCAACCGCCGGATGAGTTGTTGAAGGTGACATCATAGAACGGTGAGGCACCTGCGTCGATGGTTTTGCCTGTTGAGCCCGCATTGAAGAGCACAAGCTGGCCGCTCGGCGTAAATGTGCCGGCATTGGACCAGCTGCCGCCGACATCTATCTCCCCCGTATTCGATGCAATGAGCGTGGCACTCGGATTAATGCGCACATCGCGAGACACAGTGATCGATGGATCATTCGTATCAGCCGTGACGGTCACCGGATTTGTACCGTCGCCGATGGTAATAGCGCCGAAGGCGGGCGTTCCCCCGCCGAGATTGTAGGTGGGCGAACCGGCGCCGCTCGGCGCCAGAAAAAGCTGATTGTAATTGGCGTTTTGGATATCCGTATCGCTTGTGCCATAGAAGAAGTATGGAGCGCTCATCGCATTGTGAGTGCCGTTATTCACGAACGGCCGGCTTGCGCTTCCCGTGCCGCTGCCGGTGAAGACCCATGCGCCGGTATTGCCGGCATTTTGTGTAAATGACGATTGCAATGTGAGCTGGCCGGTGATCGTCGTCGTCGCGCTGCCGGTCTTCGTACTCGACGCGGCATTCGTGCCGTCGCCAAATACCAAGTTCTTGAATTGCCAAAGATTGCCATTGCCGAAGCTGCCTGTGCCCTGCAGCTGCACGGTGCCGCCGGTCATCGTGAAGGTGCCGCTGCCCGTGAGACCGCCGGTCGCGAGAAGAAGATCGCCGCGGCCGATGATGGTGCCTGCCGTGAACGTGAACGTGTTGGACACGGTCGTCGTTGCCGCGCCGGAAATGCTGTCGAACGACCACTGACCACCCGAGCCGTTGAAGGTCATGTTGTAGAAGGTCGTCGAAGCGGCAAGATAGAGCGACTTCCCGCTCGTTGTGGCAGTGAAGGTCACAGTAGAATTCGCGCCGGTGAACACGGATGTGGTGCCCATGTACATGCCGCCGCCGATGGAGAGCGTGTTGCTGCCGCTCATCGTGGTCGTGGAGTTATTCGCCATCCAGAAACGGCCGTCGGTCGCGAGCCCCGAGCCGCCGCTTTGCAAAGTGACATTGCCGCCCGGGCTAAACGTTCTGTTGGCCCAGACGAAGAGCTCGGTGTCGGGCTTCACCGTGAGATCGCTGCCGGAAACGGTGAAGCGCAAATTATTCGCGTCGAAATTGGAGTCGTTGGCCGCGAGATCGGTGTTGGCAAGCGGCGTCGCATCGGCGTGACGCACGATGAGCGCGTTTTGGTATAGATCGAAACCGGAAATGTCGGCACTCGCGTTGTGCGTGACGGTCGCCGCGTGCGCACCGCCCGCGCCGGTGTTGAGGTACGCGGTGAGCACGGCTCCGTTGCGGAAGGTTACATTGGGGATGTTGTACGCTCCGGTACCTACAGCACATGAGCCCGAATACGATTGTCCGATATCGGTACGTATCACGACATATGCCGTAGCGCCGTCGCATGTGGGACTACCAAGCGCGTTGAAGCCGTGATCGGAATACACGTGGCCGGAGATGGTGACAGTGAATCCGGAGTCGTCGAATTGGATGTAGCCCGGATTGCCGCCATTGGGACCCGGATCATTGTCGAACGCCTCGCCGTACATATTGCCGCTGCCGTTCTTGAACCACCAGAAGTTGGTGCTATCGGTCGGTGTGCCGGTTTCTGTGACATTGTACGTCGTATTTGATAGCACGGAGGTCGTCGCGAATTTCACGTTGAATATCTGGAGCTGTGGATTGGAATCGATGACGGTCGAGGAAGCCGATATCGCGCTGCCGCCGAGGTAGGTGATCTTGTATTCGCCATAACCGAGCGACGTGATCACAGTGGTCGAGCTTATACCGAGGCCCATCGCGCTCGTGGAGGCTACTACATAATATTGAGCGTTGAGCGTGCCGCCTTTGACGAGCAGGGAGAAGGTGCCGGCGCCCTGATTTTGGATAGTGGTCGAAGCCGCCGGATCGCCGAGTATTTTGAGCGTCTTCGTCGAAGAGAGCGGCGCAAAGATGAGACTCGATGAGCTCGCGACTTTGACCGTAACGGCTCGGCGCGAAGCGCCCGAGAGCACCGTGCCGTCGAAATCATTTGCGTAACTCCAATATTCGTCGTTGCTCGTCGAAAATGCTCCCCAGATGTAGAGCGAGCCTGTCGAGGAGGCGTAATTTTGCGCGTAGAGCGATGCACTTGAGGCGACGGTCGTCGTGGCTTGAAAGGAGGCCCAATCACGAACATTTGTATTTGCGCCGAGCATGATCGTGCCGTAGGTCGCCCCACCGGTCGTCTTGGTATTGATGGTGTAGCTCGTGCCGGAATTGAGATAGAGCGTGGAGCCGGTCCAAGTCTGCGACGATGAGGCGACGGCGTTTGAGAATCCGCCGTCCACTTCGAGCGTCTTGCCGCTCGTGAGCGTGAAAGAGCTCGCGTGCGAAAGGGTCGTCGTCGCGGTCGATGTCGCATTGCCGGTGATGGTCCAGCCGCCCGCCGTTGCGTCGAAGAGAAGATTTGCGAATTTCGAGCTGAGCGGCGTGATCGAAAAGCCGGTCGTCGTTGCGTTGAATTTGACCGTGCCGCTGTTGTGCGTAAATCCACCTGCCGTCGCTATCCACGAACCGCCGACGGCGAAGATGCCGCTGGGCAAAGTACTTGTGCCGTTGGTAAATCGCACTGTCGCGGTCGATGTCGCGTTGGTATCGAGCATCGTCCACAAACCGCCTACACCGTCGAAAGTAATATTGTACGCATCGGAGCCACCGAGTTGCAGCGATTGTGCCGACGTAGATGTGAGTTTGAGCGTGCCGGTGTTGTGCGTGAATGTGCCGCCAGTGTTGAGGAAATTGCCACCCACCGCGAGATTGCCGGACGGCGCAGTCACGGTACCTGTTTGGATAATAAGATTACGCGTCGTGGTTGCGTTTACCGCAGTGAAGGACCATGAGCCCGAACCATTGAAGGTAACGTCGCGGAACACATTGGTAACGACCTTACCGACGTTTATTGTTTGGGCGCTGGAGGCATTAAAAAGCACGCCGCCGTTGTTGTTCTGGAACCCGCTGTTGGTCGTCGACGCATCGAACGAGCCGGTTATCGTGGTCGTCGCGGTCGGGAGCGTGGTCGTGCCGTTGACGATGAAGAAATTATTGTTGACCGTGATGTTCGCCTCGGTGAATGACCACTGGGTGGTGCCGTTGAAGTTGATGTTGTAGAACGCCGAGGAGCCCGCGGTGATCGTGCGGTTGGTCGTCGTGGCGGTGAAATACACGCTGCCGTTGCGCGCGCGGAAGGTGTCGTTGTTGGTCCAGTTGCCATAGAGCATGATCGAATAATTGCTCGAGTTATTCGCATCGAAAATGTTGCCGGTGTTTATCGTTAGATCCGTCGCACGCACATCGCTTCCCAAGAGCAGCACTTTGCCCGCAGCCCCGCCGACGACCACACGGCCGAGGTCTTGCTTCCCTGCCGTTGAATCGCTCCACGTGCTCGTCGCGCTGCCGATGAATGTAGTCGTCGCTTGATTTTTCGCAAAGAGCCCGCTCGCGCCGAAAGTCAGATCACCGTCGAGATTGATCGTGCTCGTCGCGCCCTGCGCGAGCGTGCCGAAATTGACCGACAACGTGCTGCTCGCGTAGATCGGGCTCTGCAGGTTCCACGTCGCAGAGCCCGAACCGGAGCCGAACGTAACGGCGTAGAACGCCGTGGTCGTGCCATAGGATGAATTTATGGTCTCGGTCGTACTCGTCGCCGTGAAGTTAACGGTCGATGCGCCTTTGATAAATGACGCGTTGTTCTTCCAAGAGCGGCTCACGTTGACGGTGTTGTTGTCGGCGACCCACGTACCGTCTATTTGTACGCCTGGGGTCGTAACATCACCACTGGAGGCACTGTCGGGCCGGAAGAGCGTGCTCGTACCGACGATGAGTTTGAAGTTGGCGCAGTCGGTGAGAGAGCACACCGTGAGGTCGTTGCCTGCATCAGTGTTGTAGAAAAGCGCGGCATCATTTGCGACCGAATTGTCGTATTGACCGATATCGGTATTCGTTATTGTCGGATTGTCGTATGAGCCGAGCGTGAGAGAGCCTTCGTACAGATTCATACCCGAGACGTCGCCGGACCCGCGATACTTGGTGATGCCGGCCGCGCGTGTCGAGGTGCTCGCGCCCTGCACAAAGACCGTGATCACGTCGCCCGCGAACATGGTGACATTGGAGATCGTCCACGTGCCGTTGGATATGACCGCGTTCTTATAATTTTGGAAATTGCCGTTGACCGCGACTGCTATCGTGCCCCCTGCAACGTTGGTACTCTGATCGGCTTTCTTGATGGTGCCCGAAATACTGTTGCCAAGCGACCACGTAAGGGTCCAATCGTGAACGGTCGGACAGTTTCCGCCGGCGCAAGAAAAGGTGGCGAGCCATTTGAGCGAGCTGTACGTGGTGCGGCTCAATGAGCTCAGGTCCACAGGCAATGAGAGACCTGCGGCAGTGTCGTTGCCAGTGAGCGCGCTTCCGGGGACGATATTCCACGAGCTCGTCGAGGTGAAGTATTCGAGCTGGTATTTGATGGCAGAAGAACCGGGATGAGCGTCCGAAGAGGTCGCAGTGCCCCATTTTGGTCCATCGCCGTCAGTGAAATTTATCGCGGTCGATTCCACCGTAAGCGGAGTCGTATTGGCTTCCGAGAGCGACCCGATACGGAGGCCCTCGACCTCTTTGTTGTCGGCGCTCACCGTACCTGCGTTGCCGACCGCCTGCGTGACCACTTCCACATAATCGTTGGCGACAAGAGATGGGAAGATGTTGGCCGACCAGTTGCCGAGCTCGGATGTGGTAAGCGAGCCGTAGCCTATCGTCTGGCCGTATTGGATGAGCGAGCCGCTGTTCTTCGTCCAACCCTGATTGAACGCGGCATCCGCAACGCCGCCGTCTTGCGCGTAGAGCGTGGTCATGACGAGATAATCGCCGCTCGTCGTCGCTACGAGGCGGCTCGAATTCACTGCAACATTGTGCGACCATGAATTACCTTTTTCATCTTCCGTATTCCACGTAAAGGGCGAAAGCGCGGCGGTGTTGATGTTGCCCGCTCCGGAATCAGTCAATCGGATGAAATTCGCTTCCGGCAACTTCACGATGGTGATGCCGGAGCGATCGACGTACGTACCGGCAGAATTCGCGTCTATCGTCCACGAGGCGCTGCCGAGGCTGCGCGAGAGCTGCACGTTGAGGGTCTGATTCGTGGTGGTCGATTGGAATATCATGCCGAGAGATGCCGCGCCTTCATAGATAGCGTTGCTGTTGGTGTTGCCGCGCATGTAGACGGTGGTGTAGCTGCCGGGCAGATCGTAGCCATTGAGCGTAAGTCGTTGAATGACAGCTGTTTCGTTGGTAGAGCCGCTCGAGAGTGAGCCGTACGTGTTGACGAAGATGAGATAGTGGCCGGCGGATTTCAACGTGATGTTGCTGCCGCCCTTGGAATGCGAGAACGAGCCGGAGCTGACCTGATCCTCGCTGTTATACGTCACACTCGTCCACCCGGCCGACGTCGGTCCGGTCTGCGTCGATGTTTTGCTCAAGCGCAGATAATCCCAGTTGGGATCGAGGCGGATGAGCTGCACGCCGGAGGTATTAGCCGTTCGCGTCAGCGTGGCGCCCGCGTTGGCGTCAGTTCTAAAGGACTGGACTTTGAGCGGCGTGTTGTCGCTCGTGACCGCAATGATGCCGCCGCCTGCGGTATACGCCGCATTGTCGCCGTTGGCCCGGCTCATGTAACCCGTGGACCAGCCGATAGGCAGCGTCGTGCTCGCAACGCTCAAGCTTGATTGGATGATGCTGCGTCTCGTGCCCGCAGTCGAGTCGTACCGCGCGCCGTACATGGCTGCGTAGTATCCACTCTTGAGCAAGACGGTGGTCGTACCATCGAGAGAATAAATGTCGCCCTGGCTCACCGTGGTATCGAAACCGTGGGTAAATGTATCCGTTGTAATGGCTTCACCTGCCGTCGCCGACCGGTACACGGCAATTTTACCGACGTCCGTCGTGATGGCCAGATCATTCGACACCGCCGTAACGTTGGAAAGCGTGTCGGTGTTGAACTGCGCCGTCGTCGTTTGGAACCACGTGGACTGGGTCACGGTCGTGTCCGTGGTGAAACTGTGCGATGGCGACCAGATGGAATACGCATTGCCGCCGCCGGGGTCTTTGGCGCGCACGCGCCACCAGTAGGTGGTGCTGTTGGTGAGGCGATCCGCGTTTTGCATATGGAAATTAATGCTGCTGCCCGAGGTAAAGGGCGAGAGGTTACCCGGAGTGGTAACGTTGGTAAATCCGGCATCGGCATCAGATGTGTGTGTCGTGACGCCGCTCGCAAAGGTGGAGTCTGTCGACCATTGGATCTGGTAGACAAGGTTGTCGCTTTGAGGATCGGTGGTCGTGAATCTGAAATCGGGCGTCGTCGTCGATGTTTTTTCGTTGTCGAACGGCTTGGACTGGCTTGGCTGATTGACCGAAAGCGCCCATGAGAGCGTCCAGTCCAAGAGGCGTGGCGTGCCGGTCACTTTGGTGAGATCCGCGCGTATGCGCAGCTGGCTGTAGGTAGAGGGATCGAGCCCTGCGATGTTGAACGGCTGTGTCGTCGTGCCGGCGGAGTTGCCGGGAAGATCTGATTCGGGAACTATAGTCCACGAAGATGTGGCGGAGAAATATTCCACGTGATACAGAATGGTGCCGCTCGACGTGGAGTTGTTCCACGAAATGCCGCCCCATGAGTTGCCGGTCGTGTGCGAGCTGTAGGAAACAGCTTGCGAGTACACAGAGCCGGCCGCGTTGGAACCAGAGAGCCCCACATCGCCCGGAGACGTAGTCGCCTCCGTGCTGGAAAGCGTGTCGTTGTTGAACTGCGTCTTCGTGGTCTGGAACCACGTGGATACCGCGACGCCCGTGTCGACCGTGAAGCTGTAGGTGGATGACCAGCTGCCGTAGCTGCCGGTGCCGCTTGAATCCTTGCCGCGCACGTGCCAGTAGTAGGTGGTGCCGTTAACGAGCGGTGTGTCTCCGCTCAGCACCTTGTAGCGCACGGTGTCGCCGGAGTTGAACGGCTGCGAATCGCTCGGTGTGTCCACGTTGTCGAAATTATTGAAGTTGGTGAGCGTGTCTTGATCGATAGTGGTCGACGTAAAGTCCGAAACTGTGGAGACCTGTATCTGATAATCAATGTCCTCGCCGTTGGGGTCGCTCGAACTCCATGTGAACCATGGCGTCGTGCTCGCCGTTTTTTCATTGTCGAAAAGCGTGTTCAACGTGGGCGCGATGGGCGTGCTGTTCGTTTCGAGAGCGGGATAATCGGTATAATCCTTCAGAACCTGTCCCGATGAGGCGACCATTCGGAAGCAGTAATCGGTGCCCGCGGGCGCGCTGTTATCTTCGAGCGACCAGTCCCATTCGCCGTACGAGCCGGCAGGAATTGCCTGCGGGTCGAGCGCGGAAGGGTTCGATTCTTCGTACGTTTCTTTTTTTGTCGCGACCGAGAGCGTCGTCGAGGAGAGCGTCGAGCCCGCCGTAAGCCCCGCATTGGTGTGTGCGCGCCAAATGCTGCCGCTGCCCGCGGCACCGACGTCGTTCCACGTAAGCGCGGGCGAACAGAGGGAGCCCGCAGCGTATTGGAGCTTGAATGAATCCGAACTCGTAGCCGTCGTTACATTGGCTTTCAGAGCCATTTCAAGACGCACGGCGTCGCCGGATTTTATCGGATTGCCGGAAGTGATGGGGTCGCCTTCGTTCAGATCGACCGCCCCCGTGGGCCAGGGGTCCGACGGCGTCGTCGAAGCGGTGGTGTTGGCGTACCAGCGCTCGGTCGCCTGAATGTAAGAACTCTGTGCCGCCTTGTGCCAGAGCATGAGCAGCGCGTTTTGATCGGAGGTCATCGCACCGGCTTGTGCGTCGGCGATAGACGTGAGCGAGATCACATTGCCCACCGCGAGGTCGCGCAGCAAAAATACGAACGAGCCGGACGATTGTGTGTCTCCCCCCACGTTGTACACGGTGTTGGTCTTCGTTTGTCCGCCCGTCCTGTCGACGCCGCCGATCTGCACCTGCACCTTCGGATCGCCGTATGTAACGGCGCCGCTCAAAGAATCATTGAAGGCCAAGAGGTAATCGCCGGCTTTGTTGACCGTGATCTGGTGCGAGGTGCCGGTCGCTATCGAATAGGTAGAGGAGTCGATGAGATCGTGAACTCCCCACTTGATGCTGACGGCGGCTGCCGAGTTCCAATCCGTGGTGCTCGTCGTCGTGGTCGCGCGGCCAAAGAAAATATCGCTCGTCGGCAATTTTTGGACGTAGATAGACGCTTTATCCGAACCGACCGTTATGGTGCCGGCTGCCGCTTCCGTTTGCGTAGTGACGGTGAGATTCGAATTCGTCGTGGTCGCATGTACGATGCCGCTCCACTGCAATGAAGATGCCGTGTTGCCGGTGTTGCCGATGTAGCCTTGCTTGAAATCGCCGCCGTTGATCATTGTGCCGCCGAGCAGCACGCGGCCGCGCACGCGCGCGTTGGTGATGGCACCGCTGTCGGGGATGTTGATCGCCACGAAATAATCGGCTTGCGAGGCGAGCGTTATCGTCTGCGCGGTCGTGGAGGCGTTGGAGTGCGTGTAATTGGAGTCCACACGCCCGCTTGCGTCGTACCATTTCATCGAAGTCGTGGCCGAGGAGTTGAGGTTGTCTCCGGAAACAGATGTGGTCGTACCGACGGCACTGAATATCGTTTCGGTAGTGGGAATATATTCCGCGTATATGCTTGCGCTCGAGCCTATCGCTATTGTGTCGTTCGCGCTCACCGCCGTGATGGCATGCGAGTATGCTTCGATGTAATCGCCGGCGTTGAGATTGTGGAGCAATAGATACAGATGATTGGACGATGTTTTCGCGTTCCTGTGTTCGTTGTAGGCGGTGCGGGCGACGCCCTGATCGATCTTGGTCCCATTGACCCGAATGTCGGCTTCGAGCATCGTCACGTCCGAGAGCCTGTTGTCGGTGCGCTCGACCGGCAGCGTGACCGCGACGAGATAATCGCCCGCGACATTGACGGTGAGGCGCGACGCGGTCGAGGACGTCGCAAAATACGTGTCGTCCCACGAGCCGCTCGACCATGCGAGTGCGCGTGCTGTCGCATTGTTGAGTTCCGTGAAGAAACTCGCGCCGTCGGTCGTTTGTGTGCCTTGGAGCCATGCCACGCCGGTCGCGATAGCGGTCGCATCGGACGCTATTTTCCACGTACGACTTTCTTTGTATATCGACGCGCCGGATGTGTCTTTGAGCTCGAGCGGGCCCACTTGATACAAATACGGACTCACTTCCGGCGCTTTGAACCAGTACGGGAGGTTTTTTGTCTCACCGGCGTCCATCGATACGTTCCACGACAGGTAGATGACGCCATCTTTTCGCGAAAGCGTCGCACCATCATGCGTCGGCACGGTAAATCCTTCCGGCAAAACTTCCCGTATCGTGCCTTTGAACGCACCCCTTGCTTTGATGGTGAGATCCATTTTGTACACCGACGCGGGATATATACGCGTCGGCCCTTGCCGCGTGATGTAGAACGGCGACGCACTGTCGACCACGAAAGAATCGGTAACGGAATTGATGATGTCGCCGCTGTCATTGAGGTGCGTAAGCGTAACCGTGTAATTCCCCTCTTCGTGCGTCATATAATCCGCCACATAATCCGGCAGATCGGTCACGTTGTTGTGCCCGCAGCCGCCACCTGAGATGACCGGCACGTCGGTCGCATTGCCCGATGGTGCCGTTATCGTGAGACTCAGCTGTGCATCGCACATCACATCGCCACTATCATCGAGCGCGGCGATGGAAAGATGGGCAGTTTCTCCTTGGGCATAGGTCGCCTTGTCGGGATTGACCGCGAGCACGCCCCAATAAAAATCCATCGTGTCGGTATGCATCTCGTCGCCTTCCTGAATATCCATCTCCATCGTGTATTTGCCGGGCATGAAAGCGCGCGGAACTTGCGATACATCGTATGTCCATTCGTCGTTACTGCCGTAGATGACCTCGGCGTCTGCGTGTTCGATCTGGCCGTCCTCATGCACGAGGCGCACATCTTTCACCTGCCATCGCACGTCCTTGCCGAAAATATTGTCGCGAAGCCGCGCGAAGAATCCGCGCTGCGTTTTGTAATGGAAATGGAAGTCGGGCCTCTCCAGCGCGGTGAAATCCGTTTTTGTCGAAAGCTGATCGTTGAGCTGCGGCTTGCGCAATATCCTTTCCGATCGCTGCTCGAGCTGCCACGACGATTCATTCTTGAGTCGCATCGATTCCATATCGCCGAAATTCGCGCCCTTGGCTGAGAGAACAAAACGCTGCGATTCGGTATCCGGCGTATCGACACGCATTCTGAAATAGAGGGTCTGGCCGGGCATTATTTCAAATGATTGCTGTGAGGATGCGGCTATCTGGTAGCCGGGCGGAAGCCCTCTTTTCACCGTTTGATCAATGCGCGCCTGAGCCGTCGAAGTTTTGACCCACTCGCTCCTGTAAATAGTGGTAGAGGCGTGGCCGACCACGACATTTTCGACGCGGCAATTCTGTTTGTCGTCATTCAAGGCCGCGCAGAGATACTTCTCGCCTGTTGCAGCGCATTCATGCACGCCGTCTTTCTCATTGAACGCCCAGCCGCTCTCGCAGTAGTAGGTGACGTCGTTGATGATGGCTGTCGAGGTCGCCTCCGGCACATCGTGCAAATACTGCGAGAGCTCGGAGACGCTTCCCCTGCCGCCAGGGAAGGATACTGAGAGCTGGAATGAATCCTTGCTCGCGCCGGTATTGGTGATGCTGGTAAACACCACATCCTTGCCCGATTTGTATGTCGGCTTGTCGCCACGTATCACGAGCGTGTCCTCATTGAAATTGTCTATGTAGGGGAAGAGCAGCCTGTCGCCGTTGTCCAAAATGAGCGCTCCGCCGCCCGTCGCCTCACCGTTGAGTGAGAGCGAAACGTTGTCGCCGTTGACCGAAGCGCCGAGTACTTGGCCGCTGAGCACATCCTGCGCGCGCTCGGAGAATTGCGTGTCGATCCACGCGCTGTCGAGGAAGATCTGCGCGGGCGCACTCTCGTTTTGCCGCACATATTCGACCATCACCTTTACATCGTCGAGGTCTTTCCAACTCTGGATATCATCGAGCTTGGTCGTGAAATAGCCGCCGTTGGACGCGTTGGAAATTTCTTTGTTGATAAAAATCTCTCCCGCGGAGCGCCACTTGCCGTCGTGGAAATAGCGTATCTGAAGCTTATCTTCGGCATCGGTGCGCTCCGGAGCGATCATAGCGAGCGAGAGATTTAATACGGCGCCTTGGAACTTGCGCTCGCTCAAAGGCTCGGGTGCCGCAAATCCGGAAAGCTCGATAGTGTAGCAATTATTCCCCACTATTTTGCAGGTCGCGACATCGTGCGGGTCGAGCGTCTGAGCGGGCGCAGTTGTTGTGGCCTCATCGGTGGATGTTGCATACGCTGTTGCGACAAATTTTTTGAACAAAGCGGAAGTCAGTGCACGCAAATCGAAGAAGGCCTGCGTAGAGGAAGCAGAGGTCGTTGCATGTCCGATCGAGGGCGTACTGGTCGCCTGCTGTGAGGTGGATGAGGAATTGGACTCGATAAGCAGCGATGTCGAGGAAGACATTTCCGAAGAAGCGTTTTTCTGAGCCGCTTTTTTGCTGAGCTCGACGAGATCCGGCAGCGGATGCATCCTGCTCATGTCCTTGGATGTATCAGGAGGCGGACCTTCGTCGGTGGTTGTGGCTATCGGTGTTGTCGTTGCCACGGGCAACTGCGCCGGTGGACTGACTGTCGCCGTAGTAGTCGCCGTAGTAGTCGCCCGCTGCGAGAGCTCTATAGCCGGCGTTTGTGCTGAGGTAGGCGGCACCTGAAGGAACTCCGCGGGCACACCGGCGTTGGTCTCGGGAGTCGTACTTCCTACACCGATGGAAATGTATGCGGAATTACTTGTCTTGAACGCGCCAAATGGCGCATTCCAGCCGAGCTCCTGAGGCTCTGCGTTTTCCGGTTCGCTCCAGCCCGCCGCAGTTACGGACGTGGCAAAAATATGGGCGGTCCGTATCTCGCGATAAGCCTGTACATACTTATTCGTGGATAGAGCAAATCCGCCGAGCGCGAGCGCTGCGGCAAGAATGAGAAAAGTCTTCCATTGCTGGTTCTTTTTTCTCTTCGATCTTGTAGGAATATGTGTGTTCACATCGATATATGCAAAACCACCGCTCAACATCCAGCGGTGCTGTAATTTTATCATCCGCACCAAACAAAATTGTCCCCTTCACTGCGCGAAAGGGACAACTTTTGAGCCATTTACTCCGTACTAAAAAACTGCTGAAAAAGCTCCGTAGGCGAGGCGCCGACGACTGAAAATCCGAGCCGTACTGTAGCTACGGTGAGGATTTGAATGAGGATGGCAACGATGCATACGGATTTTTTCAGCAGTTTTTAGCTGCCGTGAATGGTCTTCTTGAGTTCTTCCATTGTTGAGTCGATCAGCTCCTCACTGACCTCCAAAACCTCCTTGATCTTCTCGAGCATATCGCGCTCTTCCGGAGTAAGCTGCGGCTTGGGGTCGAAATCGTTGACCATGACCTCGAATTCCTCGCGCATCGCGGAGAATATCTTGTCGTTCTTGTCGCGCACCGCGCTCACCTCGTCGAGCACATGCATTTTTTCCACCTGCGCCCTCTTTTTTGAATTGTAATTAAGCGTACCGAGGGCGCCCACGGCGAGCGCCATCAAAACGAGCAGTATCTGCTCCCAAAGCGGCGCGCCGCCCTGCACGACCGGCTGGTCAGTCGAGGAACCCTTCGGCTTAGGCGGATCCACTTTCGGAAGTGTCAGGGTCTTGGTGGCCGCGCGCAGGTTGTTCGCCTTATCAAAGGCTTTGATGGTCACGAGCGTGGGGCCACCGGGATTCGGCGGGAGCGGTGTTTTTCCGTCGGTCAGATCGGCGTCCTTTATCGTCGCAGCAGAGGTAGAGCCGAGGATGATCTCGTACCGATCGACGCCGGAGAGGTCGTCCTTTGTCGAAAAGGCGAGCTTCGGATCGCCATCCGCTGGCACGAGACTGACGTCGAATTCATTGGGCGGTACGGTGTCTATCTGGATCTGACGCTTCGCGACATCTCCCCACCCCGAATCATTTTTGAACTGCACATAGAAAAATGAAACTCCGTCGGGAAGCGGGCTCACGACCGTCGAGGTGGCGGTCGGTTTCAAAAGTTGATCGGGTGTTTTGTCGTCTTGTGGCGAAAGCAAAGTGCGCACGCCTGTTACATCGGGGAGCAGTTTCCATTGGAACGTACAGCTCGACACCGAATACCACCCCTCGGGCTTGGAACAATTCGGTGATGTCACCTGCGGTGCCGGTTCTAGCGCGCCCGGCGCAGCATCGGGCAAAGAGTCTTCTTGCGCGGGCGCGGGCGCGGCATCGGTGATCACGAGCGTCGCATCGGTACCGCTCTTGTACACATCGGTACCCTTTCCGTCGGCGGCAAGAATGGAACCTTTGGCAAATGAAAGCTTCGCATTGCCTTTTGCCTTCGGTTTGAAATTGATAGTGACCACCGTGCCCTGATTTGAAAATCCGCTCGGCGTACCGCCGGAGAAACTTATCGTGCCGGCGCCGTTGTCGAAGCTCGGGTCCGACGTCCAGAGGGAAAATGACGAACCGTCTTTACTCACACTATCCACCTGCACGAGAGTCGCATCAAAAGTGGCGGTGCCGTCGGCTGCGTTCACTTTATCCGTACCGGGATCGATGAGAATTTTTATCGGACACGGAGCATTTATCGCGCACGACGGAGTCGCCGGTGAGTATAAAAGTTGCGCGCCAAAAACGACTTGTGGGATCGCGCTGAGGACGATTCCCAAAAGCGGCGCAAGATAGCGGTGATTCCGCCATTCAAGCTGCATACCTATATTGTATCTCCCTTGAACAAGATTCGTGCGGCACATGTGTGGAGAGCGAGATTTAAGCTTGTTTGAAATCCTCCACTCGTTGGCGGCAGGAAAAAAGATTTCTACGTCTCGCCGCTAGTCCGTCCGTAATTTTTTTGCAAAATATCCGCAAAAAAATTACGGCGGCCGTCGGCCAAAGACCTCGCCGCAGAAATCTTTTTTCCTGCCGCCCCGGCTCGCTGCCGTCCAGAAGTTTCAACAAGCTAGACTTGTTGCACTTGGATCTTTACACCCTGTTCGGTCATTTCTTTGAGCGGGAGAAGGAGCATGAGCACACCGTCTTTCATTTTGGCCTCGGTCTTACCGGAATCCACTGCAGCGGGAAGGATTATCTGGCGATAGAATTGACCCCACGAACATTCCTCGAGCACTTTTTCTTTTTCGCCGTCGATATGATGCTGGAAAAATTCGCCGTTGGGTTTCGTGCGCTGGCCCTTGATCGTAACGATGTCGCCTTCGCCCTCGATGAGCACACCATAATCACTTATCGTCGTGCCTGCGAGCTGCGCGTACACGAGAATAGCGTTGTGGGTCTTGTAGATATCTACCTGCAACTGCTCGGCAAGCTTCGCGCCTTCCGGCACGGCGGGTTTCAACTGGGCATCCACTTTTGCCTGCTTTTTATCCTCGGGATTGGCGGGGATGACGTCCTTTTGTTTCAAACGTTGTAGAAAGGAAGACATGTTTTAGCGCACGTACTCCATAAGTATATCGCTCTCCTGCGCATCCCTCTCGTCGAATGTGTGGATAGTGCGGTCGAGCAGCTCTACTTCGCGTCACTCGGCACGAGCACGCCCGTCGGGTCGAGGGAGAAATTCTTGGGTATGTTGATCATGGACAGATAATCCCAGTAGAAGATGGACCAGACCTTGCCATCTTGTCCTGTGGGCACCGTCACCACGAACACGTGATTTTGGTCGCGCAAATTCTGCACCGCCACATTGCCCGATGGGTCATTGATGACCGGCGCAAATTTGGGGTCGTACGCTTCGTCGGTATAGAAGGCGAATTTTTGCGTGCCGACCGGTACGTAGAAGTAGAATTTCTCGTGCGGTGCGTAGTTCTCATCATAATGCGTGATGTTGGCGGTAACATCCGGCCATGAGAGCGGGACTCCTTTCCATGTACGCAATCTCCATCTGCCGTCCAAGCGGAGCTGATAGTGTCCGGGGGCAACCGGGATGTTGACCTGCTGCCATGCCAGATAATCGCCATTTGGCATCGCTACGAGGGCCGAGGGCGAAGTCGTGGCGATCGGAAGGAATTGGTGCCAATATACAGTGTTCATTGAAGCGTCAAAGACAGCGAGTGTCGTGGTCCCCAGAGCTGAAGCGACCTCTATAGGAAGAGATGACAGACCGGATGGAACGACCACATCAAGGTACACGGGAGGAAAACTATGCGCTTGATCGTTATTGATGGATACAGTTCCTCCCCACGGATCCGACGCGGGCGGCGGTGTCCAAGCGACAGCATTGAGCGGCACGAGTGGGCCCGTGTAGTTATTGTTGGCCATCACGTCGGATGCCGGATATGCGCTGATGCCGTTGGCTATAATGGTCATGATATCCGCATGTGTGAGATCGTGGACATTCGCCCAGCCTGGACCGGGACTTGCGGGATTAGCAAGAGAGAATTGTGTGGCAACGCTCGGGTCAAGATTGGCCGCCCAATCAAACATGTACGTCGTGTAGATCATTTGGGAATCCTCGATGTCGAAAATGTGCAGGGCAAGCGCGTCGGCTAATTGTGCTCGCAATGTCGTTCCTGCGGGAGCGTTGGATGCTTCGTACCAGAGCTGGAGGTAGCGCAGGTAACGTGCCCAGTCATCGACGCGGGCTTGTACCGCCGGATTGCCTGCCGCGAGCTGTTCGGCCTGATTGATGTCCTGATACGAGTACGCAAAATCTATGGTGGTCGGCATATATTCTTGCGACCAACGTTCCATCATGCGCTTTATGGGAGCTTTGGCCGGACCGAAGGCAAGTGTGTACCAATCGTCGATGATAGCTTTGTCGTCGAGAGTAGGATCCCACATTATGTGCTCCGCCACATAGTGCAAGATGCCCACGGGAGCGGCGCCCTGCGTGGTCTCATCAAAGAGACCTTTGACGTTGTTGTTGTAAAGATAGCGCAGTTTTGTTTGTGACAGATTGAGATAATCGTAATGCGGCTTGTCAGGCGACCACACCGGTATCGACCAGTAGTCATATACGGCCAAGGTGCTGGCTTTGGCCTTCCACGCTGCGATGAAATCTTCTACCGGCGTCCCATCACCGAATCTGTACGGGGTCATCTCCACGATGACATTTGGTTCTAGCACGAATGACGACGGCGCGGCATGCCCGGCATATGCGAGCACCATAACGGACGCATCCGAATACGCGGTCTTTATCATCTTTGCGCACTGGTCGGCGATGTAGAAAGTTTGATCGCTTCCCGAGCCGTTGCCCACACCCGCCGCTTGGAGCTCCGAGTAGTTGTTGGCATACCCAAACCCGTCGGAAGGTTCGACCGACGCCCATTTGATCCACGAGTTGCCCGGTTGACTTCGCAGAGTCTTGTATCCATTGACCACCCACGTGCAGAAATAGTTGACTCCGGCGGGACTGCCGGCATTGAGCTTCGGTGCGTTGATCCTATACGAGCCGGTGCCGTCGGCTACCTGCACATAGCTGCCCGTAGAAGAATTGTAGTTGAAGTTGCCGCCGGCTAGTGGAGTGAAAAGCGGACTATATACACCGTCTATCTTGGCGAAGTAGTCGGGATGATACTGGAGGTACTGCCAATTGGACAGGACATAGCCGTCGACGACGTCTCCGGCGAGGCGGATGGTGCTCGTGCGCAAATGCCGAGCCCACGCAGCCCACGCATCCCAATCTACATCGCCTTGCGGATAGCGCCATCCTTGGAAATTGGCGCCCGTCGGGCCCATCTGCCTGCCGAGCGAATATCCCGGCACGACCAGCTTGTCGATAGTAAGTGTGACGTTGCTTTTCGGAGGCACTATCGTCCAGTTGGGTCCTTGCAAAAGCCAGCGCACGCCGAGCTGTTCGAGATAATAATAGATGCCGTCGGATAATCCGCGCTCGTCGTTGGCGATTATTTTGAGGCTTGTGGCGTCGCCGCGGATATAGAAGGCTTCAGGGCCTTTGCCTTGTAATTGCGTCACTATATCGGAAGGAGCACTCGGAGAGGTGGCAAGAAGAAGCGCGATGCTCGAAGCGGGGATGGCTCCGGTATACGGGGTGGGCGGCGGCGTGCCCGGGATAAAGCACGATCCGTGTATCGAAGCATTGAAGGTATCGATGCGGCAGGGGGTACTGCCGGTGACTGTCTTGTAGAAGAATGTTCCGTTGGCACCAAAGGCCGCGCTCACGGTGCCATTGAAGCTGCAGGTAGCATTCTCTAAGGAACAGAACGCGTAGCCGGGAGGGCCCGCAGGATAGTCTGCTATGGCTTGATACGTCACACCATCCATTTGCTGGAGGTACATTTTAAGGTCGTTGATGGCGGGTGAAAGCTCGGTTGTCGTGGCGGTGGTCGGATATGGGGCGACGATGACGCCGCCGTAGGTGGTGTTGGTACCTGTGCCGGCTTGGGTGGTTGCGCTGGCGGAAGCGGATTGCGCGGAATTATTTCCTGCGGCATCGTACGCGCTCACGGTGTAGGTGTACGCAGTCGAAGCGGTGAGGCCGGTGTCGGAGTAACTATTGGTAGTGGCGGTGCCCGCGGCTGCGAAGGTCGCGTATATTGACGCAGTATAGCCGCCGGTCGCGAGAGGGCCGCCGGAGATTGGCCACGTGCCGAATGTTTGCGCTCTCCAGCCGTATGTGCCGCCCGCGGTCATCGTCCAATTATTTGAGTTCGTGACAGAGTTGGTGTTGTACGCAAACCAGTAACTGGTGTTGGGTAAAAGAGTCGCGGTGATGGGGAGTGTGTTCCATGCGTTGCCGGTGAGGGTTCCGTTCCCGGTATTGGCGATGAGAGAACCGATAGAGCCGGCTGAATCGCTGTATATCGCCATTGAATACTGATTGTTGGGCGAGGGATCGATGGGAGATGCGACATTTACCGACAGTGATTGAACTGGCCCGGCCGTGGCACCGGTCGTGATGCGGGTCGCATTAATATAATTCGCGTCTCCTGTGTCCGTCTTACTGCCGATAGTTTGATTGCCGACCGTGGTTGCGCTGCCGCCACGGAAAATCTTGTAGCCGGTGACACCGACATTGTCGGTGCTTGCAGTCCACGTGAGGTTTATTTGCGAGGAGGAAATGGCGGAGGCGGTGAGGTTGGTCGGCGTCGATGGCGCTGTGGTGTCCAACGCGGCTGGCAAAGTGGTAGCGCTTGCGGGGGCGGATTGTGCCGAAACATTTCCTGCCGCATCGACTGCTTTTACGGTGTAGGTATAGGCGGTGGATGCAGTGAGGCCGGTGTCGCTGTAACTATTCGTCGTGGGCGTACCCGATGTCTGAACGCCGTTGCGGAAGACTTGGTACCCTTTTACGCCGACGTTGTCGGTCGAGGCGGTCCATGCGAGGTTGATCTGCGATGAGGAAACGGCTGTGGCGGTGAGGTTGGTCGGTGTCGATGGCGCTGTGGTGTCAGTCTTTGTGTGGGCATTTACTGAATTGCCTCCGGCAGCGGCGGTCTGTGCGGCGGGGTTCGTGCCATTGATGAGCGCGCGGGTGAGACGCCCGACCCAACCGACTGTCTCCAAATTGTTTGCACTCTGGAAAGCCACGACAGCGGCGCGAGTGAGACGACCAAAGTAACCGGTCGCACTGTCTGCGGCAAGAAGGTTTTGGGAAATGAGAAATGTTTGGAGTGAAATGACCTCTTGACCGCGCGTACCGATGGAAAGAGTGCGCGTGATGGTGTCGGCGGATGTGAGGAGTGGTGTTAAAAGGAGGAGAGATGAAACGCTGAATAAAAGAATGCGTTTATTTATATGCATACAGAGATGGTAGCACGGCTCCTCATGAGCAAATATATGTTTGTGGGTGGTGGGACAAAACAAAAAAACCTCCCCCATTACGAGAGAGGTTTTTCTTGTATCAAGTAATTCGCACTTACGGCTTCGCGTCGCTCTCCACCATGAGCCCTTGCGGATCCATCGAGAATGCCTGAGGACCGTTGATGACAAGAAGATACTGGTCCCAGTTCCAGTATGACCAGATCTTGCCATCTTGGCCTGCGGGCACGGTCAACACATATATTTTGCCCTTGTCGCGACAATCAGCAGTCACCGCGTTGCCACTTGGATCGTCGAATATCGGCCTCCACGTGTCAGAACAGGTGTACACGGGATCGGTGGAAGCGGCATCGATATTGCGCCAGAGTGCGATCTTCGTAAAGCCTGTCGGCACATAGAAGTAGTATCGCTCACGCGGCGTATTGTTGTAATCGTATACACCCATGAGAGCAGTGCGCCACGTGAGTGGGAGACCTTTCCATGTGCGCAGTCTGAATCCTCCAATGACGCGCAGGGTGTAGTGCCCGGACACCACGGGGATGTCCACATTCTGCCAGTAATCGACATCATTGTAGCCGCCACATCTGTTCCAGATGGTGGTCGAGGTGGTCGCTACCGGAGTTACGGTTACCTTGTACACATCGTTCATAGAACTGTCGGAGAGCGCGAGAGTAACGGGAGGTTCGCATGCAACGACCTGCAGCGGAAGATGATTGAGGCCGGTCGGGATCTGTACTTCTATGTAGGTGGGATCTTGTCCTTGTGCCGGATTATCTCTGATAGTTACCGGCTCGCCCCACGGAGAGGTCGTCGGCGGCGCAGTCCACACAGGATTGAGCGGCACGAGCGGACCTGTGTAGTTTTTGTCGACGACGTCAGGAGCCGGATACGAAGCGATGCCGTTGGAAACGATGGCCATGATCTCGGTGTGTGAAAGATCGTGCACGCTCGCCCAACCGGGGCCGGGACTCGAAGGATTACTCAAGTCAAACATCGTCTTCACGCTCGGATCGAGACCGACCGCCCAATCGAACATGTAATGCGCATACACCATACCGGAATCCTCGATGTTCCAAATATGCGCGGCTAACGCGTCGGCCAATTGCGCCCGCAAGGTCGTTCCTGCCGTGGCATTGGATGCTTCGTACCAGAGCTGGAGGTAACGGACGTAGCGCACCATGTCATCCACGCGCGCCTGCGCCGCCGGATCGCCGCCTGCTGCAAGCTGCTCGGCCTTATTCAGATCCTGGTAGGCATTGGCAAACTCGATATCGGACGGGAGATAATTGATGGACCAGCGCTCCATAAGGTCTTTCATCGGTGCCTTGGCGGGACCGAATGCGAGGGTGTACCACTCATCAATGAGCGCTTTGTCATCGAGCGTCAGGTCCCACATCTCGTGTTCTGCCACGTAGTGCGCGATGCCCATGGGGCCGCCGCCTTCCGTCGTCTCATCGTAGAGGCCCCGAATATTTCGGTTGTAGAGATATTTCAGTTTTGTTGTGAGATCCAGGTAATCCATGTGAGGAGAATCGGGAGACCACACTGGGATGAGCCAATAGTCGTATATGGCCAATGTGCTCGCTTTGGCCTGCCACGCTGTGATGAAATCTTCCGGCGTCCCAAAACCCTGGAATTTATATGGCGACATCTGCACGATGACATTGGGCTCAAGCACGAATGATGGCGGATCAGAGTGACCGGCGTATGCGAGCAAAATGACCGACGCATCGGAATATGCTGTCTTTATCATCTTCGCGCACTGGTCGGCAATGTAGAACGTCTGGTCGCTTGGTGAGCCGTTTCCCACTCCTGCTGCAATGAGCTCTGAATAGTTGTTGGCATAGCCAAACCCATCGGCAGGTTCGACGGAGGCCCATTTGTATGCATCGCCACCCGGCCGGCTGCGTGTGGCTTTGTATCCATTGACCACCCACGTGCAGAAGTAGTTGACTCCGGCGGGATTGCCGGCGTTGAGTTTAGGTACATGCATGTTGTACGAACCGGTACCGGCGGATACCTGATAGTACGAATTCGTGGAGGAATTGTAAGCGAAGTTGCCGCCGGTAGCAGGTACGAACATCGGGTCGTAGACGCCGTCTATCTTGGCGAAGTAGTCGGGATGATACTGGAGGTATTGCCAATTTTCCAAGACGTAGCCGTCAACGACGTCGCCGCCGAGCCCGAGGGCACTCGTGCGCATATGCCGTGCCCACTCCCTGAACTGCAGATCGTCAGTATTATGTAGATTCAGATCCCATCCCTGCCATGATGCGCCGGTCGGTCCCATTTGGTGTCCGATAAAGTACGAGGGTGCGAAGAGTTTGTTTATGGTGAGCGTAACGTCGCTCTTGTGCGGCACGATGGTCCAATTGGGACCTTGCGTGAGCCAGCGGACGCCGAGCTGTTCGAGATACGTGTAGATGCCAGCGGAGAGTCCTTGCTCATTGTTGGCGATGATCTTGAGGCTCGTGGCGTCGCCGCGGATGACGAAGGCTTCAGGACCCTTGCCTTGTAAGAGCGTCACTGAATCGGATGGAGCATACGGAGAAGTCGAAAGGATAAGCGCGATACTCGAAGCAGGGATGCCGGGTGGCGGCGGCGTGCCGGGGATAAAGCAGTATTTCTGCCATCCCGGTAGAGGGTCACCGAAGATCGTGTAACTGCAGAGTGTGCCGCCGGTGAACGTCTTGTAGACGAACGTGCCATTCGCGCCATAGGCAACGCTCACGGTGCCACTGAAGCTGCAGGTCTCGCCATCATTGGCGCAGAATGTGTATCCGGAGGGGCCAGGGGGAGGAGGCGAACCACCTAAGGCGACATACGGCACGCCATCCATTTGCTGGAGGTACTTTTTAAGGTCAGTTATGGCGGGGACCATGATGGTCGACGTAGCACTCGTCGGATACGGAGCAACGATGATGCCGCCGTAGATCGTATTGGTTGCCGAAGCCGACATGGTGGTCGCGCTGGCAGAGGCTGATTGCGCGGAGTTGTTCCCTGCTGCGTCGTATGCGCTCACCGTGTAGGTGTAGGCGGTGGAAGCGAGGAGGCCGGAGTCGGCGTAGCTATTGGAAGTGGCTGTGCCTACTTGCACGGTGCCGCGGAACACCTTGTAGCCCGTGACGCCTTTGTTGTCGGTACTCGCGGTCCACGAGAGGCTTATCTGTGAGGATGAGACGGCTGTGGCTTTGAGATTGGTGGGCGTAGATGGTGGTGTGGTGTCTGCCGCCGGCTTTCCGTGCGGTTTGGTGCTACCGCCTGCAGCGGCAGTGAGTGCGGCACGTGTGAGATGTCCGACGAAACCGACTGTTTCCAAATTGTATGCGCTCTGGAGTGCGATGACGGCGGCACGGGTGAGATTGCCGAAGTAGCCGGTGACATTGTCTGCGGCGAGAAAGCCGGCGCTTACAAGCTGCTGTTGTATCGTAACGACAGCCGTGCCGTGCGCCCCTTTTGCGATGGTGTCGGCTGAGGTGAGGAGTGGTGATAAAAGGAGGAGAGATGAAACGCTTAATAAAAGAATGCGTTTATTTATATGCATACAGAGATGGTAGCATGGCTCCTCATGAGCAAATATATGTTTGTGAGTGGTGGGGACAAAAAAGAAGAACGCAAGATGCCTTGCGTTCTTCTTCGACGAGATCGCTCCTAACTACTTCGCGTCACTTGGCACCAGCAGGCTCCCCGGCTCGAGGCCGAAACTCTGCGGCATGTTGATCATAGTCAGCGTACTCAAGTCCTGCACCGACCATATCTTGCCGTCTTGTCCGGGAGCCACCGTTTCCACGAGCACCTGTCCTTGGTCGCGAACATCCTGCGTCACCACATTGCCCGATGGATCATAGATTATCGGAACATATATCGTGATCCCGTTGTTATATATCAGATTGGTGATATTTTGGTCACGATAGAAGGCGATTTTTTGAGTGCCAAGCGGTACGTAGAAATAGTATCGTTCACGCGGCTGCGTGTTGTAATCAAACACGCCACCACCGATATGTCGCCACGAGAGCGGGACGCCTTTCCATGTGCGCAACCTGAGCCCGCCTATAACGCGTAGTTGGTAGTGCCCTGCCGCAAGCGGAATGTCCACATTCTGCCAGACCTTCTCATCGTTTGTGCCACCGCATTTGTCCCAGATATTAGTGGTAGTAGTCGCTATCGGATTTACAGTCGTGCTATATATATTCCTCATCGAACCGTCGAATACAGCGAGCGTCACCGGAGGTTCACATGCGACGACCTGTAGCGGCAAGTGGGTTAGGCCGGTCGGTATTTCAAAATCAATGTAGCTGGGCTCCATACCCTGACTGATACTGACTCTGATGGTGACGGGCGGACCCCATGGATCGGTGGTCGGCGGCGCAACCCATGTAACAGGATTGAGCGGCACGAGCGGGCCGGTGTAGTTTTTGTTGGCCGTTACATCGGATGCCGGGTATGCGGAGATACCGTTGGCGATAATGGTCATGATCTCCGAATGTGAGAGATCGTGGACAGAGGCCCAGCCGGTGCCCGTGTGATCACTGGGACTGAATAGTGTTTTCACGGACGGATCTTCCCCAGCCGCCCAATCGTACATATAGGCCGTGTAGACCATTCTGCTGCTTTCGATGTCGAAGATGTGCGTAGCAAGCGCGTCTGCTAATTGTGCTCGCAGTGTCGTTCCCGCAGTGGCCTTTGAAGTTTCGTAAGCGAGCTGCAGATAGCGCAGATAGCGCGCCCAGTCGTCGACGCGGGCTTGCACTGCCGGATTACCTGCCGCGAGCTGTTCGGCCTGATTGATGTCCTGATACGAGTGAGCAAAATCGATATCGGTCGGCAAATAGGCCACCTCCCAACGTTCCATCATGTCCTTCATCGGCGCCTTGGCGGGGCCAAACGCAAGCGTGTACCATTCATCGATGATGGCTTTGTCGTCGAGAGTGGGGTCCCACATGATGTGCTCCGACACATAGTGCGCGATGCCCATGGGGCCGGCACCCTGCGTAGTCTCATCGTAGAGGCCTCTGATGTTGTTGTTGTAGAGGAATCGCAGCTTTGTTGCCTGATTGAGATAATCCATGTGCGGCGTATCGGGCGACCATACGGGAATGAGCCAGTAGTCGTATATGGCCAATGTGCTCGCTTTGGCCTGCCACGCGGTAATGAAGTCTTCCGGCGCATATGAATTTTGGAATTTATACGGCGCCATTTGTACGATGACATTGGGCTCCAGAGAGAATGATGGCGGATCGGCGTGACCTGCGTACGCGAGCAAGATGACCGATGCATCGGAATATGCGGTCTTTATCAGCTTCGCGCATTGATCGGCAATGTAGAATGTTTGATCGCTCGCGGAGCCGTTGCCCACACCCGCCGCTTGGAGCTCGGTGTAGTTGTTGGCATACCCATACCCGTCGGAAGTCTCGACTGACGCCCATTTAATTGCGGAGCCGCCGGGTGAGCTTCGTAATGCCTTATATTTATTGACTACCCACGTGCAGAAGTAGTTGACTCCGGTGGGATTGCCGGCGTTGAGTTTGGGTGCGTTGAGGCTATATGAGCCGGTGCCCGCAGTTACCTGCACATAGCTCCCTGTTGAAGAATTGTAGTTGAAGTTACCGCCGGTACCTGCCGTGAAGAGCGGGCTATACACACCGTCGATCTTCGCGAAGTAGTCGGGGTGATACTGGAGGTACTGCCAATTTTCCCATACATAGCCGTCGACAACGTCGCCGCCCTGACTCCATTCTCTCGCGCGCAAACGTCGACCCCAATCGTCAAACACAGTCCGATCTGGCCAGTCGACGTAAGAAGCGCCGGTCGGACCCATCGAGTGTCCGATCGAATACGCCGGTGCCACCAGCTTGTCGATAGTGAGCGTGACGTTGGTCTTCGTCGGCACGATGTTCCAGTTGGACCCTTGTAAGAGCCAGCGGACGCCGAGTTGTTCGAGGTAATAGTAGATACCGTCGGATAATCCGCGCTCGTCGTTGGCGATTATTTTGAGTGAAGTGCCATCGCCGCGGATGTAGAAAGCTTCAGGGCTTTTGCCTTGCAGGAGCGTCACTGTGTCGGCGGGTGCATCAGGAGAGGTCGAAAGGAGAAGTGCGATGCTCGAAGCGGGGATTCCGGTATAGGGTGGCGGCGGCGTGCCGGGGATAAAGCACCATTTCGTTACTCCCGGCAACGGATCACCGAATATCGTGTAGTTGCAGAGGGTGCCGTCGGTGAATGTCTTATAGAAGAACGTTCCATTCGCGCCGTAGGCGACGCTCACGGAACCGCTGAAGCTGCAGGTACCATACTCATTGGCGCAGAACGTGTACCCGGAGGGGCCTGTAGGAGGCGGAGTGCCCGTTATGACCGGATCCCATACACCATCCATTTGCTGGAGATACTTTTGAAGGTCGGCTATCGCGGGCGCAAGATTGGTCGACGTGGCACTCGTAGGATAAGGAGCAACTATCACGCCGCCGTAGACGGTGTTGGTGGATGCTGATTGGGTGGTCGCGCTTGCGCTCGCTGATTGTGCGGAGTTATTCCCTGCTGCGTCGTATGCGCTCACGGTGTAGGTGTAAGCGGTGGAAGCGGTGAGGCCGGTGTTGCTGTAGCTGTTGGTGGCAGCGGTGCCTACTTGGGTGCCGCCGCGGAAGACCTTGTAGCCCGTGACGCCCACGTTGTCGGTGCTTGCAGTCCACGCCAGGTTGATCTGCGTAGAGGAAATGGCGGTTGCGGTGAGGTTGGTCGGCGTGGATGGCGCTGTGGTGTCTAAAGTGCCGGCTGGCAAAGTGGTCGCGCTTGCCGGTGCGGATTGTGCCGAAACATTTCCCGCCGCATCTACTGCTTGGACGGTGTAGGTATAGGCGGTGGATGCAGTGAGGCCGGTATCGCTGTAACTGTTGGTCGTCGGGGTACCGCTCGTCTGCACGCCGTTGCGGAAGACCCTATAGCCCACGACGCCCTTGTTGTCGGTGCTAGCAGTCCACGCGAGGTTGATCTGCGTGGACAGGACGGCGGTGGCGGAAAGGTTGGTGGGAATGGAGGGCGGTGTGGTGTCTGCAGGCTTTCCGTGGGGTTTGATAGTGCTGCCTCCGGCTGCGGCGGTGAGTGCGGCGCGGGTGAGATGGCCGACGAAACCGACTGTTTCCAAATTGTATGCACGTTGGAGCGCAACGACGGCGGCGCGAGTGAGATTGCCGAAGTAGCCGGTGACATTGTCAGCGGCAAGAAAGCCAGCGCTCACAAGCTGCTGTTGTATCTCAAGGACGGCAGGGCCGCGAGCTCCTTTTGCGACAGTGTCGGCTGAAGTGAGCAGTGGTGATAAAAGGAGGAGAGATGAAACGCTTAATAAAAGAATGCGTTTATGTATATGCATACAGAGATGGTAGCATGGCTCCTTGTGGGCAAATCTCTGTTTGATGCCGGTGGGGACAGTAAAGAAGAACACAAGTACCTTGCGTTCTTCTTCGACGAGATCTCTCCTAACTACTTCGCGTCACTCGGCACCATCAAGCTTCCCGGTTCGAGGGAGAAACCCTGCGGTGTGCTCATGTTGTACAGGTGCGACAAGAACGTCACCGACCAGATCTTGCCGTCTTGTCCGGCAGGTACCGTTTCCACCATCACTGTGCCACCGTCGCGCACATCCTGCGCCACCACATTACCCGATGGGTCGTAGAAGGTCGGATTATAAGCAGTTATCCCGTTTTTGATCGCGAGATCAGCGATCCATTGTTGGCGATTGAATGCGAACTTCTGCGTGCCAAGCGGCACGTAGAAGTAGAATCTCTCACGCGGGGTGATGGTCGTATCATATAATCCGACGTTGACATCTCGCCATGAGAGCGGAATGCCTTTCCAGGTACGCAATCTGAATCCGCCACCCACTCGTATCTGATAGTGTCCGGGGACAACAGGAATATTCACCTGCTGCCAAAAATCATAATCGGTTGTAAACGGGGCGGGAGCGGTGGTTGTCGCGACCGGATAGAATTCATGGCGATACACTTGCTTCAGTGAAGCGTCGGACACACCGAGCGTCGTTGTCGCTTCCACTGCGGCGATCTCGAGCGGAAGAGATGTAAGGCCGACCGGTATTTGCACATCAATGTACTGCGGTGGATCACCCGACAATGGGACGGTTCTGATGGTGAGGGGCGGACCCCATGGGTCGGATGTCGGCGGCGCTACCCATGTGACAGGATTGAGCGGCACGAGGGCACCGGTGTAGTTTTTGGTCTCCGGTACGTCGGATGGCGGATACGCGGCGATGCCATTTGCGATGATGGTCATTATCTCCGAATGTGAGAGGTCGTGGACATTCGCCCACCCGGCGCCAGTGTGATCAACGGGATTGAATAAAGTTTTGACACTCGGGTCAAGACCGGACGCCCAATCGTACATGTACGCCGTGTAGATCATTCCACTGCTATCGATGTCGAAGATGTGTGTAGCAAGCGCGTCCGCTAATTGTGCTCGCAGGGTCGTTCCCGCAGCGGCATTCGACGCTTGGTAATAGAGATCGAGGTACCGCAGGTAGCGTGCGAAGTCATCCACGCGGGCCTGGTACGCCGGATAGCCTGCTACGAGCTGTTCAGCCTGATTGAGGTTTTGATACGAATTGGCAAAGTCGATAGCTGTCGCGAAATAGCCCAGCTCCCAACGCTCCATCATGAGCTTCATCGGGGCTTTGGCCGGGCCGAAGGCCTGCGTATACCAATCGTCTTCGATAACTTTGTCGTCGAGCGTAGGGTCCCACATTATGTGCTGTGCCACGTAGTGCTCAATGCCCATGGGGCCGGCACCCTGCGTGGTCTCATCGAACATCCCTCTGACATTGTTGTTGTATAGATAACGCAGTATTGATGGTCGGTTGAGATAATCCGAATGCGGCGTATCGGGCGACCATACCGGTATGAGCCAGTAGTCATACACAGCGAAGGTGCTGGCCTTTGCCGCCCACGCCGCGATGAAATCTTCCGGTGCCCCAAAGCCCTGGAATTTATACGGCGCCATCTGCACGATGACATTGGGGTCAAGGACGAATGACGGCGGATCCGCGTGACCGGCATATGCGAGCAAGATAACGGACGCATCGGAATATGCGGTCTTTATCATCCTCGCGCATTGGTCGGCGATGTAGAACGTCTGATCGCTTCCCGAGCCGTTGCCCACACCCGCCGCCTGAAGCTCGGCGTAGTTGTTGGCATATCCACCCCCGTCGGATGGTTCGACCGAGTACCATTTGTTTACAGAGCCGCCGGGTGCGCTTCGTAATGCCTTGTATTTACTGACCACCCATGTGCAGAAGTAATTGACCCCAGTAGGATTGCCGGCGTTGAGCTTCGGTGCGCGCAAACTATATGAGCCGGTGCCTGCAGCCACTTGCACGTAGCCCGTAGAAGAATTGTAGTTGTAATTACCGCCGGCATCTACAATGAAAAGCGGGCTATATACACCGTCGACCTTGGCGAAATAGTCGGGATGATATTGGAGATACTGCCAATTTTCCAAAACATAGCCGTCAACGACGTCTCCGGCGAGGCGGATGTCGCTCGTGCGCAAACGTCGCCCCCAATCAACAAACCTGTATATATTTGCCCAGTTGACGTACGAAGCACCGGTCGGGCCCATCTGCCTGCCGAGCGAATATGCAGGCACTACCAGCTTGTCGATGGTGAGCGTGACATCGCTCTTCGTCGGCACGATGTTCCAGTTGGGACCTTGCATGAGCCAGCGGACCCCGAGTTGTTCGAGGTAATAGTAGATGCCGTCGGACAATCCGCGCTCGTCGTTGGCGATTATCTTGAGGCTTGTGGCGTCGCCGCGGATGTAGAAGGCTTCAGGGCCCTTGCCTTGCAAGAGCGTCACGGTATCCGATGGAGCACTCTGGGAGGTCGAGAGGAGAAGCGCGATGCTCGAGGCAGGAATGGCTCCGGTATAAGGGCTTGGTGGCGGCGTGCCGGGGATGAAGCAATCTCCATGTACTGAAGAATTGAAGGTTGAAATGATGCAGTTGGCGCTGCCGGTGAGCGTCTTGTAGAAGAACGTTCCATTCGAGCCAAAGGCGACGCTCACGGTGCCGGTGAAGTTGCAGGTAGTATTCTCTGAGGAACAGAACACGTAGCCGGGAGGAGCAGCAGGATAGTCCGCTATGGTCTGGTACGAGACACCGTCCATTTGCTGAAGGGATATTTCAAGGTCACGCATGGCGGGTTCAAGTTCGGTGGAAGTAGCACTGGTCGGGTATGGGGCAACTATCACGCCTCCGTAGACAGTGTTGGTGGCGGTGCCGGCTTGGGTGGTCGCACTTGCGCTTGATGACTGCGCGGAGGTATTCCCTGCCGCATCAAATGCGGCCACGTTATAGCTGTAAGTAGTGTTCGGGGAGAGGTTGGCGGTGTTTTGGAAGGACGTGGATATGCTCGTGGCGAACTGGACGCCGTTGCGGTAGATATTGTAGCCCGTGACGCCCACGTTGTCCGTACTCGCAGTCCACGCCAGGTTGATCTGGGATGAGGAAAAGGCTGTGGCGGTGAGGTTGGTCGGCGTGGATGGCGCTGTGGTGTCTAAAGTGCCGGCTGGCAAAGTGGTCGCGCTTGCCGGTGCGGATTGTGCCGAAACATTTCCCGCCGCATCTACTGCTTGGACGGTGTAGGTATAGGCGGTGGATGCAGTGAGGCCGGTATCGCTGTAACTGTTGGTCGTCGGGGTACCGCTCGTCTGCACGCCGTTGCGGAAGACCCTATAGCCCACGACGCCCTTGTTGTCGGTGCTAGCAGTCCACGCGAGGTTGATCTGCGTGGACAGGACGGCGGTGGCGGAAAGGTTGGTGGGAATGGAGGGCGGTGTGGTGTCTGCAGGCTTTCCGTGGGGTTTGATAGTGCTGCCTCCGGCTGCAGCGGTCTGAGACGTGGGGTTCGTGCCGTTGATGAGCGCTCGTGTGAGGCGTCCTACCCAGCCGACTGTCTCCAAATTATTTGCACTCTGGAAAGCCACGACAGCCGCACGTGTGAGACGGCCGAAGTAACCGGTCGCACTGTCTGCGGCAAGAAGGTTTTGGGAAATGAGAAATGTTTGGAGTGAAATGACCTCTTGACCACGCGTACCGATAGAGAGAGTGCGCGTGATGGTGTCGGCTGAAGTGAGGAGCGGCGTGAGAAGGAGAAGAGAAGAAACGCTTAATAAAAGAATGCGTTTATTTATATGCATACAGAGATGGTAGCACGGCTCGGTATAAGCAAATTTGTGTTCGTGGGTGGTGGGGACAACAGCTGATCAATGAGTTGCTTGTGTTTCGGGAAAGCCGTAGGCGCCGGGGAGGATACCTGTGCGGTCGAAGGGATAGAGGCGAATGAAGGCTCTGCCGATGATGAATTTCTTTTGCACCGGTCCCCAAATGCGCGAATCCGAGCTCTGATCGCGGTTGTCGCCCATCACGAAGTATTCGTTGTCGGCGAGCGTAATAGATGAGCGTTCGGCATCGGTTTTTTTGCTTGCTGCATAGGGTTCAAGAAGCTGATGGTCCGTCGGATTCATCGCGGTGCGGACGGAAACGACGCCACCTTGGATATCCACTGTCTCGCCGGGCAGTCCGACGATGCGTTTTACGAAAAATATCGAGGGGTCAAGCGGGTAGCGGAAAATTATCACATCGCCGCGCTTAGGTTGTTCGAATTGGTAGGTGAGCTCATCGATGACAAGGTATTCATTGGGTTCGAGAGTAGGTGCCATAGAAGCGCCGCTCACGATAAAAGGCTGCGCAACATAGAAGCGAAAAGGAGTAATGATGAGGAGTGCGATAAAAACGAATTTCAGCGTGTCATAGATGACATGCCTTCCGTTCTGTCTGGGTCTCATCGTTCAATTGTAACAGCTGCGGGTGGAAATTAGTGAAAATCGATGAGATGCAAGGCGCAGCAGCTCGCGATTTTCACTAATTTCCAAGGTCGATGATAGCGAGTTCGAGCGGGAGGTGCGGCACGGCAGCGTATGCCATCTGCGAATAGGCTTCGAGCAGCGCACGGAGCGTGTCGGAAGTGACACCGGGATTTTTAGTAAGCTCTTTTGCGAGCGCGAGGTCGCTTTCGGTGAGTTCGTGCGACAAATTGGCAGCCAGATCAGGCGCGAATCGCAGCAGCAAGACGACACGCATGCGATGAATGAGCAATTTGGTGAGCACACGCGCATCCACGTTGCCTGCAGTGGCTTTTTCTATCTGCGCGAGCGCCTTTGCAGCATCTTTTTGTGCGATAGCCGACAATAATTGGCGCACCAACTCCCCTTTTGGCGCGCCGGAAACGGACTCGACCTCGGCGACGTCGATCTTCTTATCCGATGTCATCGCAAGTACTTTTTGAAGGATGGAAAGCGCGTCGCGGAACGAGCCTTCGGCGAGTAGCGCGACCAATTCTGCGGCCGAGCGCTCGAGCGAATAGCCTTCTTTCTTTGCCACATCGGCCACTATCTGCGCGAGCACCTCACGCGAGGGCTGATTGAACGTATAGATCTCGCAGCGCGATTGGATGGTGTCCGGCACTTTGTCACGCTCAGTCGTCGCGAGGACGAATATCGCATGCACGGGCGGCTCTTCGAGTGTCTTTAGGAAAGCGTTCCACGCGCTACGCGATAGCATGTGTGCTTCGTCGATAATGTAAAACTTGTACGGCGAATCGAAGGGGACCACATGTACTCCTTCGCGTAATTCGCGGATATTATCCACGCCGGTATTGGATGCGGCGTCGATCTCATAGAGATCTTTGTCGCTCACGCCGAGCTCACGTGCGAGAATTCTCGCGACCGACGTCTTGCCCGTACCGCGCGAGCCGGAAAAAAGATACGCATGCGCTATCTTCTTATTTTTGATCGCCTTTTCCAGCACTTCCGTGACCTGCGGCTGGCCGCGCACCTGCGAAAAATCCTTCGGACGATAGGTGCGATAGAGGACGCCTCCTGTTTCCTTTTTTGCCATTGGGGGCAGTATACCCCAAAGCGTTATCGTCGTGCACCCGAGATCGTATTACGTACCGTGCGCACTGCCCTTCTACCTGCTCTGCGAATGGGGCGCAACGCTCTCCCGCCGTGTGCGCGGGCACGCGCGGCATGTTGCATTGTCGATTGGAAACGTTGCGCGGCACGCCCTACTTCGATAGCCGCTGCAATAGCCGCGTTGGTAATTCCCTGCGCCGTTCGCGTCAGCGCAGGTATAGCTCCATTGGAGCTCTTTACGCGCGGCTTGCGCAATTTAGCCAGTCGTCTCTGTCGCGGCTTGCGCGATGTTTTTCTTTTGGCCATTACGACACATTGTCAGAGAGATGCTGAAGCGCTCATGAACTGCATCAAAAAAATAGCCCCGCGCTGCGGGGCTGATCGTACTAAATATCCTCTCCGGCAAGCCTCTTTTCGAGCTTGTCGGCGTTCTCGCGTGTCTGCTTCATGTGCGGATTGATCTCGAGCGCTTTGCGCATGAGCTCCAGAGCGCGCCGCTCATTGCCGAACATTTGGAACAGAGTCGCGAGATTGTTGATGGCGGCGAAATGCCGCGGCTCGCGCGCAAGCACCTGCTCGATATCAGCGATCGCATCGCCAAAACGCTTCTCTTCGAGATACGAGAGGGCACGCCTGTTCCATGCCTCCACGAGATCCGGTTGCAACGCGACGATCGCGCTCAAGAGCTCGATGGCAAGCGCATTGTCTTTGGCACCATGAGCGACCTCCGCCCGCTTCATCAGCAGATTGGCCGTATCACTTTCCGATGTCGCAAGGTGCTCAATGATGGCCTTTTCGACCTTCGGCGCCTTGTCCTCCGGCACGACCTTCAGGAGCTCGAACAACTTATCGAGCAGTGCTTTTCTGTCGACCGGCGGCTGAATTGGTGTGCCCTGCTCCTCTTGTTTTTGCGGCGCTTGCATTTCTTGTGCAAATGTCGGCAAAGCCAGCATGAGCGCGAGCGCGCAGATAAGCGCTTTTATCATGTTCTTCTCCTGTGTCTGCACGCTTCTTACCACGCCTACTTGAGCAGGTCAAAGGCCTCTTCAGCCTTCTCAGTTTCCATCAATTTCGTGCGCAATTCCTTTGCGCCGCTCCATCCCGATATGTACGCCTTGAAATGCTTCTTCATCACGGCG
>CAZHOB010000004.1:0-61077 GCA_964534465.1 uncultured Candidatus Saccharibacteria bacterium | reverse complement strand
GCCAAGACGACCTTTGGAGAGATTGGCGAGGAAAATTTTCTTGTTGTCCATGATGTCGCGGAAATTGAAGGCTGATTTCTCCTGTGCAACCACGGGGCGCATAATGTCATTGGTGAGAAAGACGTCGAATTTGCTCGTGATGTAGGGTGCGACGTTCTCCAGCGAGGGATCACCCTGCGCTTGCTCGGCGATCTTGCGCCAGAATTGCACGATGATGGGATTTTTGCAGCGCGAGAGCTTGAGCGCGCGGAAGGCGGGGTCGGCAAAGATGCGCGGTATCTCCACGAATGTGCTGCCGCTATCGGGATCTTCGACCACCAGCTGCACGGCGTTGCGATAGTACTGCTCGAACATCGGTCCGAATGCCTCCGGCACATCGGCGTAGAGCTTGCGGAAAATACCGTACACTTCGTCGACAACGAATGTTTTCATTTCCGGCCGCGAGCGGTCGTATTCGAGCATGTTGAGTCCCATCGGGCGCTCCGTATGCGCGGGATCGAAGTAAATGACATCTTGCAAACGGTCCGGCGGAATGGCGGCGAGCACATCCTCGATGTCGTTGCCGTGCGGGTCGATGAAAGCCACCCCTTCCCCATTCCTGATGTCTTGCAAGATCATGTTCTTTATCAAGCCCGTTTTTCCGGTACCTGTCTGACCGATGACATAGCAGTGGCGCAAACGATCTGCTGTGCCGAAGCGAACCGGCGTTTCGTCGGCACCATAACGATTGATGCCTATGGTAGCGCCATCTGCCGGAGTTTCGACCGGCGCGGGCGCCTGCTTTACAAAAGAACGCTTGAGCTCGCGCGAGGTGGTCACGCGCTCGGCAGTGAAATGGAAAATGGAAGTGATCTCGCCGAGTGAGAGCGGCATCGCGATATAAGAATTGAAAGTGCGGTACGTAAATTCGCGGAGAAATGCGGCCATCCCCCAGCTACCCACTGGCTTGAATACGAAGCGATTGCCCTTGGAATTGTCGTACTGGGCAAAGGGTGCTTCGAGATTTTGCAAAAGGTCCATCGCGCGCTCGTGGGTGGATGCGGATGCGACCAGCCTGATCGACGTGGGCACAATGCGCGTCTTTACTTTGCGATTAAGCTCTTCGGTGGCTACCTGATCGGTGGTGCGGCGATACTGCTGCTCCAGCTCTTTCTTGTGCTGGTCGGGAGCAAATATCGATTTGGCCAATTCTTTGACCGCCTCGCCGAGCTCCGTTTCCGGTATCGTGAGAGCTTTGCGCAGCGATTGCCCTTTTTCGAGCTGGCGAAGCATCTTTTTGTAGTGATGATTGTACCTATCTCCTTCCGTGGAAACAGTGATCTGCAGCGCGGCACCTTCGCCGTGCTTCGCGATCTTCGCAAAAGCCGCGAGCAAAATATTCATCGGGTCGTGCTCGAACATGTCCGGCGTCTTGAGCGGGAGCGCGGGATGGTCGGCGAGTGCCGCGTACGCCGCCACATGGTGCCCTTCGTAATTGAAAATGTTGTAGTCGCCGCGATTTTCCACGATGCGCGCGTTGGGAAAGACGGAATTGATCAGCCGCTCGGCCAATACCTTGCGCTGGTGCGGCACGGAGAGGTAGAGCGTCGCCTCTTCGGTGCCCTGCGGCACGGCTATCTCGAGCGAAAATCCTTCGCTATGTTCCACGAATGATACGAGGCCGGCATAGAGCTGCTCGGAAGACGAGAGTAATTGCTCCAATTTGTGCTGCGCCATTTCCTGTCTATCGCCTTCACCATACGCCTGCGGATGTATCTCAAAAAGCACGAGCCCGAGCGCTTTGCGCATCTGCTCTGGCGGCGCCATGCCATGATCGGGCAAACCTTCGGCCACGTAACGCACGAGCGCGCGGTGGAGGTCGTCCTCAAGATGCGGATTGCCCATTCGCTCCACCACCGAGAGCGCGTTGCGAATCCCCCGCTCGGCCACGAGCTCAAGGAGCTTATCGATCTGCACATCATGCGCCTCAGGTTCGAGTTTCAATATCTGATGAATGATGTCGCGCTCGGGAAGGATGATGGCTTCGTGCAAAATGCGCGCCGCCGGCAGATCGCCGTACTCTTTTATCTCACGCTTCGCGATGCGGTCTTTTTCAAAACGGCTCGGCGCCGCTTCCAATTCCTTCTCCTTTTCCCTCACCCGCTCGCGCAAATACGCCAATTCTTCCTGCGGCGTTCTGAACTTTGCGGGTGCAGCTTCCGGCGATTGCCGTATCCGCTCCTTGTACATCGAAGGAGGCATGGGTTAAGTATATCGTATGTAGTATATGGTATATGGTAGAAATGCGATTCGAATTCAATACGAGATACGATATACGAAATACAAGATACTATTCTACGTCCGCAGTCGATCGTACTTAAGAGATTGCGCTCCGATGTCTTTGCGATAGTACATGCCTTCGAAAGAGATCTTGCCGACGGCTTCGTAGGCGCGGTCGATGGCTTCTTTGAGCGTGGGGCCGACAGCCGAGACGGAGAGTACGCGGCCGCCGGCAGTACGCAGACCGTCTTTGTCTTCGATGGTGCCCGCGTGGAATACGACCACCTCGGGCACGCGGATGGCGTCTTTGATGCCTTCTATCTGGAAGCCCGTCTTGAAGGTGTCGGGATATCCGGCGGAAGCGAGCGTAATGACAGCGGCAAAACCATACCGCCAATCTATCGCCATGTCGGCTATAGAGCCGTCCACGCACGCTTCGAGGATGGGCAAAATGTCGCTGGCCATCAAGCGCATGTATGCCTGGCACTCGGGATCGCCGAATCGCGCGTTGAATTCGAGCGCCTTGATGCCGTCGACCGTGACTTTCACGCCGGGGTACAAAATGCCCTGATAATAGATGCCGTTGCTTGTCAGCGCCTCGAGCGCTGGCTTGATGATACGATGTTCGGTGAAGCTCTTTTGCTCGTGGGTCAGCCACGGCACCGGAGCGATGACGCCCATGCCGCCGGTATTTTTGCCGGTATCCCCTTCGCCTATCTTCTTGTGATCCTGCGCAGGCGGCAAAATGATGAGCGATGAGCCGTCGGAAAATGCGTGCAACGAAAGCTCGGCGCCGTCGAGATGATCTTCGATGACGACTTCGCTGCCGGCATCGCCGAGCGTCTTCTCGACGAGGAGCGACCTAAGCACGACTTCGGCATCGACGATGTCATTGCAGATAAAAACGCCTTTGCCGCGGGCCAATCCCGAAGCCTTGATGACGACCGGAAAATGCCGACGGCGCACGGAATTGAGCGCCTGATTGAACTCGGAGCAGGTATCGCTCGCGGCCGTCGGAATATTGGCCTCGCGCATGATCTGCTTGCCGAATGATTTGGACGACTCGATTTTTGAACCGGCCTTGGTCGGGCCGAAGATGCGCAGGTTGTGCGACTTGAATAGGTCGACTATTCCCGCAGCGAGCGGCTCATCGGGGCCGACGATAGTGAGACCGATGTTGTTGTTGATGGCGAATTTCGCGAGCTCCGTGATGTCTTTCTGATTGATGGGGACGTTTTTGGCGAGCTTTTCGGTGCCACCATTGCCCGGCGCGCAATACAGCTTGCCGAGGCGCGGCGATGCGCGCAGTTTCCACGCGAGAGCATGCTCACGCGCACCCTCACCTATGATCAAAACGTCGACCGGCATTCAAATAGTGTACATCGGAATCTGTCGTTTGTTTGAAACTGTTGGACGGCAGCCCTGCCTGCCGGCAGGCAGGGCTTTCAAACGAGCGAAGGCGAGTGCAGTGCCCCGCGCCCACCAGGCGGCGGGTGCAAACAAATTACTTGGTCAAAATTTCGGGTCCTTTCTTTGTTATCAAAACAGTGTGCTCGAAATGCGCGGTGCGCGAGCCGTCCTTGGTGCGGTACGAATAGCCATCTTTGTCTATATAAAGATCGCCGCTGCCGAGCGTCATCATCGGCTCAATGGCGATGACCAAACCCTCCACGAGCACTTCCCCCTTGCCTTCTGCGCCAAAATTGGGCACGTGCGGCTCTTCGTGCACGGCGTTGCCCACCCCGTGGCCCGAAAGATTGCGCGGAAATCCGAAATTGTATTTTTCCGCGACCAATTCCACCGCGTAGCCGATATCGCCTGTCGTGTTGCCCACGCGCGCCTTCGCTATCCCCGCCGCGAGCGCTTCTTTGGTGCCCTTGAGCAGCACTTCGTCTTTCTCGCTCTGTGGCTTCCCGGCTATCACGGTGACGGCGTGGTCGGTAAAAAAACCTTTGTGCTTGATACCGAAATCGAGACACACGATGTCACCTTCCTGTATCGTCGGATTTCCGCCGGCAGGCGCGTGGACGATGGCGTCGTTGATAGAAAGGCAGAGTGCCGATGGATAGCCTATCTTGTCTTTACTGTCGCGGTAGCCGAGGAACGCCGGTGTATCGCCGTCTTTTTCCACCATCTTGCGAGCTGCATCCTCGAGCTCTTTGCCGGTAATGCCGGGCCGCACCATAGCCGAAAGGGCGCGCACATGAGCCGCCAAACGCCTGCCGCCCTCGCGCAGGGCTGCGATTTCTTCCTTGGATCTCGCGATCATTACGCTAAACCTAACACAGAGAGGATACTTTTGTGAATCGTGTCGACATCGGGCTCGCTGTCGATATCGTGGACCTTCCAGCCGAGTTTGCGGAGCTCTTCCACGGACGGGACTACGTGTTCCTGATACCACGAGAAGCGGTTGGCTATCGCCTCTTCTTTGGCGTCGTCGAAACGACCACGTGCCACGAGCCGCGCCTTGGCGGTCTCTTTGGAAAGCTTGAGTTCTATGGCGTGGAGTTCCGTGCGGCCGAAAATTTTCATAAAGTCGTCGAGAGCGCGCGATTGGTCGGGCCTGCGCGCCACACCGTCCAATATCGCGTGCTGTGTGCCGTCGAACTGCGCATTGAGCGCGACGGTGAGCAGGTGGATGGGCATGAAAGAGGGCGCGAGCCCGCCGGCATGCAGAATGTCGCCGATCTTCATCGCAAGCGGCGTGCCGGTGTTCATAAAACTGCGCAGCAAATTGCCCATTTCGGGACGCACGATACCGCGCGAAGGGTCTTTCTCTTTCAAATATTTCTCAATGAGCGCCGCCTGCGTCCCCTTTCCGGAGCCTGATATCCCAAAGAACGCTACGGTGACAGGTGTCATGTTCACTGCAGAGTGTAGCCTTCTTTCTTGAGAATTTCAACGATGTCGTCCACTGTTTGCATGAGTTTGCCCTCAGCGTTGACGACACGGTAGTCGCACTGCGGCGCGTCGTCCGCCATTTCGTGTTTGGCGATGAGCATGCGGTCGTCGAGCTCCTTTTCTGTCATCTCCGGACGAGAGCGCTTGATGCGTGAGCGAAGCATACCCTCATTTTCGGGCATGATAAATATCGATGTGGCGTCGTAGTGCTCGTGCAGATACTTCACGCCGATGATGTCGAGGTGCGCGAGCACCACTTCCCCGCGCGTGAGCCTCGCTTCAAGGTCCGGCTTATATACGCCATAGTGCGTGCCGAGCGATTTTATCTCGCGATGTTCGAGGATGTTGCCCGCTTTGAGCTCGCCGAAGAATTTTTCTTCGGAAAAAAAGTAGTAATCAACGTCTTCTTGCTCACCGGGACGAGGGGCGCGGGTCGTGGCGGTCACGAGGCGGGTGCATTTGGGATATCGCCGGATGAGTTCGTCGATGATGGCGTTCTTTCCTGTACCCGATGGCCCTGCGATGACGACGATCTGTTTCATTGCATTGAGAGTAGCACGCGAAGGTAAAAAAATCGCGCAAAAAAGCGCATTAGAAAACAAAAAATTCTCTTATGGAACAGTTGTCGCGGGATCTGTGTCCACAGCCACAAGTCCGGCAGCTATTTCCTCATACATCCGTGCAGCGGCGCGCAGGAGCGTAATGAACGCGCCTTTGCTCGAGAACGCGCCCTTTCGAATGAGATAGACTTTGGTACCGGAGATCTCCATGGAAAACGGTTCCGCGCCCATAATGTCCTGCATCACATCGGGCTGGAATATTTCCCGCACTTCCATCTGTTTGCCTTTCTCTACATAGAGCGAAAATATGTCGTTGAAATCACCTTCGAGGCGCACGGCTTCCAATCCGGTACTCCACTCCCCGAGCGCTTCGGGAAATTGGTCTTTGTTCATGAGCACGTGCGGGAGCGCGCTGCCGTGGTCGAGTTCAAAAATGGTGAACTGGTAGGTGTGAGAATTCTTTCCATACCCGATCGTCATTTGGTAGGAGTACATCTGTACGAGCTTCTCTTGGTATCGGCCGGTCATCACGTCTGTAATGGACTGATCGTGCCCCATCCTAAAAAATACCCCCACTACGGTGGACATATCCCCCTCTGCTGCATACGTAAATCCGAGTGCGATCGCGAGCTCTCGTATGAATACGTGCTGTACCTGGCTTCGATAGTACTCGTGCAACACTGCGATGAGCGCTGCGGGAGTGAAAACCAAACTAAATATCACCGGATTTGTGCCGAATATGCGATATGCCAAAGCTACGAGCGCGGCGCTCCCCACCAGACTCGCAATGACCGCCGAAATGTACGCGACCCTGTGATAGTGCCAAATGTAATACCACGTGCTGCCGTTCACGTCCTCTATCTGCCCCAGCTGCCGCTCAAGCTCTGCAAAGTCGGTCGCCATGGCAGCATTGTACCTAACAAAACGCCGCCCTTGATACTTGGGGCAATAGATTACCACAGATTGAGAAAAAATCGCGCGGATTTTCAGATTAGAAAACAAATGTAACAGTGTTAAAAATCAAGATCAGCAAAGTAAAAGCCCCGGACAGTACATTCCGGGGCTAACGAGACGACTTACGACTTGTGCTCAAGGTGGGAGGAAAGTTCGTCGACCCATGCCGCCGGTATCGACTCTCCTGCATCGCTATATCTACTCATTGCGGCAAGTATTTGGCTAATACGCTCCTGAACCACAAGCTTATACCAGATGTCGTGCGGTGGAATTCCAAGCGGCGGTTTGGCCGTACGTGATCCAATCGTTGATCCCACGACATTCTCCTTCTGAACATGCGGTGTTGACCCACACCTTTATACGTGAAAAAAAGGGCCCGTCAACGGCGATTTTTCTAGTACTCGCGAATGGAGGTTTGGGCGTCGATCTTCTTGACGAGGTCGAGAACTACGGAAACGACGATGAGCAGCGCGGTGCCGCCGATCGTGATCGCGGTAATGCCAGTGATACCGCGCAGGATGAGCGGGAGCACAGCGAGTGCGCCGAGGAAGAGCGCGCCCACGAGCGTGATGCGCGTGATGATGTTGCCGAGGTAAATGGCCGTGGTCTCACCGGGGCGTACACCGGGGATGAAGGCGCCGTTCTTCTGGAGATTCTTGGCCACTTGGTGCGGCTCAAAGGTGATGGCGGTGTAGAAATAGGTAAAGAGGAAGACGAGGAAGAAGTACATGATGCCGTAGACCCATTGATTGGCAAGTGCACGCACGACCACGTCGGCCACCGTAGAGACGCCTGCGATAGCGCTGTGCGAGAGGAAGGTCGCTATCATCTGCGGAAAGAGCAAGATTGAGAGCGCGAAGATGATCGGGATAACGCCGGCTTGATTGACGCGCAACGGCAAGTACGTGGAGACGCCGCCCATCACCTTCATGCCGCGCACGCGGCGCGCGTAGGTCACGGGGATCGGGCGCTCTGCTTCGGTAATGAACACGACGCCGGCCATGATGGTGAGCGCGGCGGCCAAAAATCCGAGATATGCGGGGAGCTGGGTCACATCAAAGGCAAAGATGACCTGACCGATATCGCTCGGGATGCGCGAAACGATACCGGCGAAGATGAGGAGCGATACGCCGTTGCCGACGCCGAATTCCGTGATGAGCTCACCGATCCACATGAGGAGAAGCGAACCTGCCGCGACCACCAATACATTGGTCACCGTGTGGAAAATATCGAGCGGCGGCAAGATGCCATTTTGACGGAGCAAGAGAAGGAATCCGAAGCCCTGTATGAAAGCGAGCGGCACCGTGAGGTAACGCGAGTACTGCATGAAGCGCATGCGACCGGCATCGCCCTCCTCCTGATACATTTCCTTGAGGCTCGGAATGAGGATGGTCATGAGCTGCATGACGATGGAGGCGGTGATGTACGGGCCGACGCCGAGCATCACGATGGAGAGATTGGAAAATCCACCGCCGGAGAACACATTGAGAAGGCCGAGGAACTGGTTGTTGGACAAAAATTGCTCAAGCTGCGCAGCGTTGATGCCCGGCACGGGAATGGCCGCGAGCAAACGGAACACGACGAGCGCCGCGAGGACGAAAAGTATGCGCGTGCGAAGCGTCTCATCTTCGACGAGGAGCTTTATTTTGCGTACGAATGCGTCCCACATACGTTATGTGATTGTGCCGCCCGCTTTCTCGATGGCCACACGGGCAGACGAAGACACCGGAACACCCTTGAATGAAAGCTTTTTCTTGAGCTCACCTCCCCCGACTACCTTGACCCTGCGCGTTACGCGCGGATGGAGTATGTCCTTGGCGATGAGCGAAGAGTACGTAACTTCTGCGCCGTTCTCATATACGCCATTGAGCCTGTCGAGCGTGATGGTGAGCGGATCGGGGCGCGGCACGTGCGTGCGACCGCGATTCTTGCCGAATCCGCGGCGCTTTGGGATCTTCTTGATGATGTCGCGGAGCGCGGGGCGTATCTTGTGACCGGCACGCGCTGTTTGCCCTTTGCCGCCACGGCCCGATTGTTTGCCGCGGGTGCTCGACTGACCGCGTCCTACACGGCGGTACGGTCGCTTCCCTGATCGTTTGAGTAGATTGAGATCGGCCATATTATTTTTGGATCGAAATTTGCTTGAGCGCTTCGATGGCGGCGCGGGCGTTGTTGACCGGATTCTTGCTGCGCGAGAGGAGCTTGGCGGTCACATCGGACACGCCGGCGAGTTCCAATACGGTACGCACCGAAGAACCAGCGACCAATCCGCGGCCCGGCGAAGGGCGTATCTCCACGACAGATGCGCAGTATTTGGACTCCACATTGCGCGAGATAGAGCGATTTTTGGTGAGCGTGAGGGTGATCATGTGCTTCTTGGCGGAACGTGTGGCCTTCTCGATGGCAAGCTGGGTGTCGGCTGCTTTGCCCAATCCCACACCCACGCGACCCTTCTTGTCGCCAATGACGAGTGCTGCAGAGAAATTGAAGCGGCGGCCACCAGCCATCACGCGCGCGACACGGCGGATACCTATCATCTTTTGTGCGAATTCGGAACGGCGCTCATCGCCACCACGGGGACCACGGCCACCACGACCGCCACGATCACCTCCGCGTCCGCGGCCACGGCGATCCCCGCCAAAAGGGCGACGCTCGTGAGGACCTGCCTGCGCAGGCGGGCGCGGCGCAGCAGCATCCGCTCCCTGAACCGGTGCGCTCTGCGCTACCTTATCTGTGATGTTTTGTTCGTCAGCCATAATATAGAGATTAAAATTGCAATCCTGCCGCGCGTGCCGCATCGGCAAATGCCTTGATAGTGCCCACGTACTGGAATCCTCCTCGATCGAAGACGACGGCCTTTATCTTCTTCTCCCCCGCCTTCTTGGCGAGTGTAGCAGCTGCAGCTTCAGCCCGCTCGCGCGGCGTCTTGCCCTTCTCGTCGGCCGAAGATACCGCGGCAATGGTCTTGCCTTCGTCGTCGTTGATTATCTGTGCCACGAGACGCGTGTTGGACTTGTACACGGAGAGGCGCGGGCGCTCTATAGTGCCCATGACCTTGGCGCGCACGCGCTTGTGTCGCATATCCCGTTTCTCTTGTCGTGAAGTGGTAGACATAAATTAGATGGAGTGACGAACAAAATTATGCGCAGTTCGAGGCGCGGAGAATGCGGCCTTCGAGCCGTACTGAACGTACGGCGAGAAGTACGCAGAGGCTCCGCAACGATGAAATGTGCTAATTTTGTTAGTCATAATTATTATGCTGCGGCGGTGGCTGCCTTCTTGCCGGCTTTGTGCCGCACGACCTCGCCTTCGTAGCGAATACCCTTGCCCTTGTACGGCTCCGGCTTTTTGAGTGCGCGGATAGACGCTGCGAATTCACCCACCTGCTCTTTGTCGGCGCCGCTCACAGTGATGATGTTCTTGTCGATAGCTGCGGTGATGCCTGCAGGAATACTGACGAGCACCGGATGTGAAAAGCCAATAGCGAGCTTGATCTGCTTGCCGGCCATTTCAGCGCGGAAGCCGATGCCTTCGATCTGCAATTTCTTTTGGAACGGCGTGTTGACGCCAGAGACCATGTTGCGCACGTGCGCCGCGTAGGTACCCCAGAGCGCGCGCGAGATGCGCGAGTCGTCTTTGGGCGTGACGAGCACTTCACCATTTGCCACCGCCACCTTGATATTCGGGTGCAGCGATTTCTTGAGCGTGCCGCCCTTGCCTTTGACGGTGATCTCACCCGGGGTAGCCGACACTTCAGTGCCTGCGGGAATTTTTATAGGAAGCTTTCCAGTTCGACTCATATATTTATTACCAAATTTCAAACAGCGCTTCGCCGCCGATCTTCTCCTTGCGAGCTTCGGAGTCGGTCTTAATTCCTTTCGGGGTCGTGAGAATGAGAGCCCCGTGGCCGTAGCGGACAGGATTGATCGCGCCGGCGCGCTTGTAGAGACGACGGCCCGGCTTTGAAATGCGCCTGACACCATGGATGACGTGGTCGCCTTGCGCATCGTATTTGAGAACCACATCGAGGGTCTTCTTGACCTTCTTCCCTTTCTTCTCCACAGACGAAACATATCCGGCGGTCTTCAGCTTCTCCGCGACCGCGAGCTTCAAATTAGAAAATGGCACCGACACCGACGGCTTGCGGATGGCACCGGCGTTGGTGAGACGAACTATGAGATCTGCGATGGGGTCGTTGGTCATAAATTATTATTACCAAGAAGACTTCTTGATGCCGGGGATGTTGCCTTCGAGAGCTTCCTCGCGGAAACAAATGCGGCAGAGATTGAAATCACGCATAAAACCGCGCGGACGACCGCACTTGAAGCAGCGTCGCACCGTGCGCGAACTAAACTTCGGCTTCCGATTCGCTTTCACTATCATGCTCTTTTTTGCCATGTAATTTTTTACAGCGCGTAGGTGCGCTTACATCCTGCCTTGCAATAGATTCCGGGTCCGGCACCCCCGCTTGCGCAAGAGGTTAAAGATCACCAGTTCGAGAGGTCCAATCCCTCATTGTGAGACTGAGCCCACTTCGGGTAAGAGGACCTCCTGCGAGGCTTGGCCACTATATTCGAAACTTTATTGCAAGTCAACCCTGAGAAGTCCCGCGGCCCAAAGAAAAAGCCCCGGGATGCGGAGCCTAGTCGTTGTATCGCGTTATTCATTTAGCTTATACAGCGACCATTTTCAAGAGCTGAAGAACGGTGTGTATGTCGCCGGCCCACAGCTTCCACGAATGAGCGTTAGCGACTTTCTCCGAGAGATTGGTGTCTTCTGCAATGGGCAGGTCTATCCAAAACGCCTGTGACGCGTGGCAAAGCTTTTGCAGCTTTGCTTTTTCTATATCCGCCTTGTCCGGAAGCTCAAGCCAGCCGGGCTCTTTCTGTCCGGGCCATTTGTACGCGTAGATGTGGCGTTCAATCCACGCTCTGCCTCGACTGGCAATTGTGGTTTCACCGTTCAGAGATCTCGTAAAGCCAGTCATCGAAACTTCGACAACGTATCCATCGCAGAGCATTGTCCATTCTTCAGCTATACATCGCGACTCGGTGTCCCACCCCTTGTGCTGTTCTTTCTTGTGGGTGAAAACGCGCGACCATTTGCCGCTGCTCTTGACGTGTTCGAAAACTGCGTCAAATGGAGCACCGTCTTGCACGTCTGCCATTTTCCTGATCCTTCTGCTAACTGGCAAAACCCTACAACAGGGTCCTCGCTTGCGCAAGCTTGGGCAATTTTTGCTATAGTAGCAACAGCTCAACGGAGGAATTACAGATGATCTTTAGCTTGCTGGCACTTTTTTTGTTGTTCGTACTGCTCTGGACTGGAGCGGCAATCCTGCTAGTCACCGGTGTGAAAGTGATCAACTATTTCTTGCGGCGCGGCGGGCGAAAGCCTCTGTTTTCCAGAGAATGAACCAACAGCATGGCATAAACGAAGCCCCGTGAGATTCACGGGGCTTTTTGTTCAGCGAACGATGATGATGTAGCCGCCTTCGACGTGGTCAGGTACGACCTTGTCGACCTTCATTTTGAACGCGCCGAGCGCTGTGGCGAACTTGTCGCCGTCGCAGTAGAACTTGTACACGCCTTCGCCAAAATCCTTGACGACGCACGGGCGATCGGCTGCCGCCCTATCCGCCTTGATATTAAACGCAGCGAACACGGTCAATGCGACCATTCCCAAAAGCACCCAATAGTTCATCTGTAGCTCCTGTCGTTGCGATGCCTGATGGATTCATACATGAGAAGGTATGCGTGGTCAATTAGACCTCGACGATACGTTCGTTGCCAAAGGGTCCTTGTACGCTCATGTGGAGAGGCTCGGGGGCAACGACATCGCCGGAAATGAGCACGCAATACAAATGTTTCTCCGGGTCGAGCAGGATGATGCCGAACACCGTGTCGAGTGCGCTTTCCGGAACATTGAGAATGCGCGCGGCATCCGCGAGGCTTGGCCTCACTTCCGACATGATGGTATAGAGCGAACCGTGCATGATGACCTCCAGTGTCTACTAATTGCAGTATAATCTCGCAGCGGTCGTTCTTTCTTTTCGACCGGTCGAGCGGGCATGGTTGAATATATCGCGACGATTGTCAAAAGCTGAAGAACGCAAGGTGATCGCCTATCGTAGGCGCGCTCGAACTTGAGACCGACATAAAACGAAGCCCCGAGAGATTCACGGGGCTTTTGATTTGAGGAACTCAATGCACGATGGCTACCCAGCCACCCACAAAATCGTTGTATCTGTAGTCGGAGACCTGCACTTTGTGCTTCTCGGCATATTCGCCAAGAGCAGCCGGGAGTTGTTTGGGGTGACACTTGAACGTGACGACGCCACCGCCAAGCTCCGAGACCACACACGGTCTTTGTGCTTTCGCTTGGTCGTATTTGTAGGCCAAAAATATGACCAGGCCAAAAAAGGCGACGATTCCGAACACGGCAGCGTAGAGGACTTTCATGGACATGGCTACTTCTCCGTTGCGCTGCCCCGATAATACATAAGGCTCGGCAAAAAGAAAGCCCGCGACGATACGCGGGACTTTTTATTTCAGTATCGAACGATGACGAGCCAGCCGCCTCGCTGGTCGAGCACAACGTGCTCGATAACTGCGAATACATTCTCGTCAAGTCCACGCCACTTCGCGAGCGCCGCATCGAATTTGTCGCCGGTGCAAGCAAACTTGTACACGCCGGCGCCAAAGTCCTTGATCTGGCAAGGCGTCGAAGCCATGCCTCTTGCGCCAATCACCAAGCCGCCGATGACGAGTAACGAGAAGCAAAGAAGTCCGAGAACTACGAAGACCGCGGGTTTCATTACACACTCCTGTCTGTTGTGCTGCGATGATAGTACACAACTACCGCAGCATTGCAAAAGAGGCATATAATTTGGTCAGCTAGAAACATTGGAGAAAACGGATGGAAGTTATTGGGCAAACCCTAGTTGCCAGCATTGCACTTTTCGGCCTCCTTGGCATCATCGTTGCCGCTTTACTGCGGTTCAAGAAAACCTGCTGGGTAATCGCACTCGCGACCAGCGCCGCGTGGTTCTTGTTCCCCTTCGTGACGGTCGGCGCAGACATGGACTGGTACGGACTCTTCCATAATTACCGCATCAACGACCTATTCCAACCATGGAATGAGTACAACGCGATCGTAAACTTAGTTGTCGTTATGCTCCTTGTCGGCATCGTCGGCTTTATAGTGTGTCTTGGCACCGGACTGGCATGGCTCCTGACCAAAGAGCCGCCTTTCCCTCGTCGTAAGACCAAGTAGCGCTTTCAACAAAAACGACCACCTCGCGGTGGTCGTTTTCTTTGAGCTTATTTCTTGGCTTCAGCTTCGCGCAGCGGCAAGCCGATGTGGCGAAGGAACGCTTCGGCCTCTTTTTTGTTCTTGGCGGTGGTCGTGATGGTGATGGCGAGGCCGAAGATGTCCTTGGCATCCTCATCAGAGGTCTCGGGGAAAACGGTGTGCTCCTTGAATCCGAGGGAGATATTCCCCATTTCATCGATGGAGCTCGGCTTGATGCCGCGGAAATCTTTGACGCGCGGAAAGACGACGTGCACAAGTTTATCCAAAAATGCCTGCATGCGACTCCCCCGGAGCGTGACCTGGTAGCCGACGATGTCGCCGACGCGGCTCTTGAAATTGGCGATGGACTTTTTGCTGCCACGGGGAGCGGGCGCTTGGCCGGTGATAGCGGCGAGGCGATCTACCACGAGCTCCATGCGCTTCTTGTCCTTATTCACCTTGCCGACGCCTGTGGAAACGACGATCTTCTGCACGCGCGGAGCCTGCATCACGTTCTTATATCCAAAGTCGGACTTCAGAGAGTCGAAGGTTTTCTTGTGGGTGGTGAGGGTTGCTGTGGTCATACGAATTTTCAATTTTTAATTTGCAATTTTCAAACTATTTCAGCTCATTGCCGCTTTTGACCGCGACGCGTGTGCGGCCACCCTTCTCATCGCGCACTATCTTGATGCGGGTCGGCTTGCCAGTCTTCGGATCCACGAGCATGACATTGGACGCGTGGATAGGCATCGGTTTATCTATGATCTGACCTTTGCGATTCTGTGCGCTCGGGCGGCGGTGACGCTTAACCAGATTAACGCCGTCGAGCAAGACCATGTCGGACTTCCGCAGCACGCGCACGATAGTGCTCGTCTGGCCACGAGCCTTGCCCGCGATAACTATTACTTTGTCTCCTTTGCGAAGTTTCATAGATTAGACGATCTCGGGCGCGAGCGAACCGATCTTTTGGTAGCCCGCTTCGACGACTTCACGCGGGATGGGACCGAATACGCGATTGGCCTTGGGTTCTTTGGGTTCTTTGCCGGAGCCAACGACGAGCACGACTGCATTTTCATCGAAACGCACGTACGAGCCGTCCTTGCGGCGGAAAGGTTTGGTCTGGCGGACGACGACGGCGCGATGCACTTCCTTCTTCTTCACAGTCTTGCGCGGCTGGGCTGTCTGGATAGAAATGACCACCTCTTCTCCGATGCCGGCATAACGCGCCTTGGAGCCGCCCAATATCTTGAAGACACGACCGATGATGCCGCCTGAATTGTCCGCTATTTTGACGAGTGAGCGATCTTGCAACATACAAATTATTCAGCGACGATGAAGCGCTTGAGCTTGGAAATAGGGCGCACCTCCTTGATGGTGACCTTCTGCCCGACAGTGAGCTTGTTGCCCGGATCGTGGACGAGGAACTTCTTCGAGCGGCGTAGGAACTTCTGGTATTTCGGGTGCTTCACGTAGCGCTCCACCGAGACGGTACATGTGTCTTTCATCGCCGTCTTGACGACGACGCCCTCGAAGAATTTACCCTGTGTGCTTGAAGTTTCAATCATACGAAAAAGTGATATTACGCCTTCTTGGCCTTTGAGGCAACGTCTGCTGCGGCAGAGAGGTCTCGTGCTCGAATTTCAGTCAGAGCGCGTGCGATGTCTTTGCGGAGTGTGCGACCCTCGCGGACGTTGCGGCTGCGACTGCCTGCGCCGCCGAAGCGAAATTCGCGGAGCGCCTCGCGCTTGTCGGAGACGAATTTGTTGAGGTCTTCTACTGTGTAGGTCTTGAAATCCATAGATTATTTATAGTGCGCCATGTCGAACTATTGACGTGCGACGACTTTCGCCTTGAGCGGGAGCTTGGTGCCGGCCTTACGGAGCGCCTCGCGTGCCATATCCTCCGGCGCGCCGTCGATCTCGAAGATGATGCGGCCGGGGCGCACTTCCACTTCGTAACCTTGCACATCGCCCTTACCGCTACCCATGCCTACTTCGGCTGCTTTTTGTGTCCACGGACGATCGGGGAAAATGCGCACCCACACCTTGGCGCTCTTGCCACCGGCGCGATGAAGCGCGCGGCGGGCAGCCTCTATCTGATTGGAACGAATGCGAGCGGGTGTCATGGCCTTGAGACCGAATGACCCAAAAGCCACGGTGAGACCGCGCGTGTCAGGACGCGCCATGAGGCCGTGATTTTTGCGACCGCGCTGCCATTTTCGGAATTTTGCTTTTTTGGGTGCCAACATAGATTACTTATTGCGCTTTTTGTCGTCGGCGAAAATTTCACCGCGGTAGATCCAGACCTTGATGCCGATAACGCCGTACGGGAGGTATGCCATCTCGCGCGCAAAATCGATGTCCGCGCGAAGTGTCTGGAGCGGCACGCGGCCGCGCTTGATCTCTTCAGTACGGGACATTTCGGCGCCACCGAGGCGTCCGGCGATGGCGATGCGCACGCCCTGCACATCGCGGTTGGCCATCACCTTCTCCACTGTTTGCTTCAACACGCGGCGGAAGGTCTGACGCTTCTCCAGTCCTTCGGCGATCATGTATGCGACGACGGCCGATTGTGCTTCCGGAGAGCGCACCTCTTCGATATCGAGCCTCACTGCTTTGCGCTCGGCCTTCGGCACTTTCATGATGATGCGTTCGATATCTTTGGTGAGCTTCGTGCTTCCCTCTCCGCCGCGGCCGATGACGAGACCCGGACGGGATGTCTTGATGAGAATACGGATAGCCTTTTCATTGCGCTCGATCTCCACCGAAGTGACGTAATGACCGCGCAAGCGCTTCTTGAGGAAACGGCGGATAGCAGAATCGACCATGACGTTCTCACGGTATTTGGCTGGCGTCTTCGCAAACCAGCGCGATTTCCAGTCGCGGATAATTCCCAATCGATGTGCGTATGGATGTACTGTGTGTGTCATATTCTATTTGGTTGCTACTTTCTTGGCGCGCGACTTTTTAGCAGGCTTCACGACTGACTGGCCGAGTTCAAGAAATACAATGCTCATGGTCTTGCGCACTGCGCCGGCGCGGCCGCGCGCAAAAGGGCGTGAGCGGCGCATCACGAGGCCCTTGTCGACGGTAACTTTCTTTACGAAAAGGTCTTCGGGCTTGGCACCGACCTGACGGGCATTGGCGACAGCCGAATCAAGCAGCTTCTCGATGGCCGGAGATGATTTCTTGTTGAGGAACATCAAAGCGGCCTTGGCAGCCGGCACGCTCTTGCCACGGATAAGATCTGCGACAAGGCGGACCTTGCGCGGTGATTGGTGATAATTGGTGAGCGTGGCCTTCATAGATTATTTTTTGGCAGCTTTGGTATCGGCTGCAGTGCCCTTGGCGGCTTGTGCAGCGGCGATCTCTTGCGCCTTCGCGGCCATCTCGGCCTCCTTCTGCATCTTGCCTCCGTGACGGATGAACCTGGTGGTAGGAGCGAATTCGCCGAGTCGGTGCCCGACCATGTCTTCGGTAACGAACACGTCATCGAATTTGTTGCCTGTGTGGACTGCAAATGTGTAGCCGACGAACTCTGGAGCGATCTGCGAGGCACGCGCCCACGTCTTGATAGCACCCGCGCCCGATTTGCGAGCGCCGACTTTTTTCATCAGCTTTGCGTCCACATAGGGACCCTTCTTTACTGAGCGTGACATACCAAGTATCAATTAAAAACGCCTCGCGGCGTTCGCACAATGTATAGGAAAGAGGGCCGATTGTCAAAGAAGCGCGCCTCTGATATACATGGCCCAGTCAGAGGAGGAACCCATGGCAAGAATGGGAGACGGTTATAGCCCATCGATTACGATGAAGGGTGCGGGCTTCGCTCGCGTATTGGAGCACTTGAGAACCCTGGAGCAGCGGATGGTGGCAAATACCGTTCACGACACGAATGAGCTTGCTGCACTTCATATCACGCCGGCAATTCGGGAACTCGAGGCGGCCGAAGCCAACGAGGCATACTTCCGGCACAAGCAAGACCACCCGCGGGACGAGAGTACGCTCACTCCCCTGCAGAAGCGCATGGAATCGGGCGGGGCATAAGGAGAAAGACATGGCACAAGTACGCATCGGCTCCCACGAGCCAGTCATGCTGAGTGGCTCAAACTACGAGCAAATTTTGGCGGATCTGCGTCACGCGTATCAGCATCTGGTCGAGGGCACCGTGGGCGACGAGAAAAAATTCGCCGACGGGCTTATCGCTCCGGCGATACGAAGACTGGAAGCAGCCGGTTCTGCAGAGAATTTTGCAGCTGCGGTTTTGAGAGGTAAGGCTATCTGACAATGCTCGTTCAAAGAGAAGCGGCGGAACACGAAGTGTTCCGCCGCTATTTTTTATTATTTTTATTGCGACTAGCGAGGAGCAAAGTGAGAGCTGGCTCTCACTTTCTCCGAGTGACGTCGCAAAAAGCTTTGCTTATGATTTGGGCCGAAATGGTATCGGCTCCGAACCTTGCCGTGTCGCCTGATCTTTCATGTCGCGGCGCACCTTGCCGTCCTCGAAGTCCACAATGCGTGGGAAGAGGCGCAGGTACTCTTTGTCGTGAGAGATCGTGATGATGGTCTTGTCGGCAAAATCGGGCGAACCCGTCACTGCCGGATAAAACCTGTCGCGCGTCTCATAATCGCAATTCGCCATCGGCTCGTCGAATATCGCTATCCGCGTTTTCGGATGGAGCAGTCGGTAGAAGACGAGCGTGATGCAGAGGCGCTGGTACTGACCGGTGGAAAAATCTCTTCCGCCGGGCCACTGCCGTCCGAGCCACGTCTTCAATTTTTCTTCGAGACCGTCCACGAGATTGTCGGCAAAGGCGTACTTGAGAGCCTTCTGCAAACGCGGCACATCCACTTCTCCCGGCTGGTCGCCCGTCATCGCCTGCTCCAAGAGGAGTTCGGGGATGCGCGGGTTTTGCTGGAGATAGAAGACGTGTTCGTGCCACGAATCTTGTTTGATGAGCGAAAGCGGTTTCCCGTCGATCAGGATATGGCCGTCGGTCGGATGATACACATTGGCCAAGAGCTGACAGAGAGTCGTTTTGCCGGAGCCATTGAGTCCGACGAAGGCTATCTTATCCCCCGCCTCGATGGTGAGGGATGCGCCTTTCAAAACCAGCGGCCGCTCATGGTCATCGTCTTCGAGTTTCGGGTAGCGGAAAAAGACGTCTTTGATCTCTATCTTGGGCGTATGCTCCAACTCTATCGCCTTGGCCTTTTCCTCTTTGAGAATGGGTTTCATCCCAAGGAATGTCTGCAGGTAGCCGAAATCCACAGCCGTATGATCGAGCTGTGCAATAGCAAAGCCGAAATCACGCATCGCGTTGTACACGAGATGATACCCGCCGACGATGGCTCCTATCTGTGTGAACGTGTACACATTGGCGAGCATGCCCTTCGAGAAGAACGCCCAGAAGATGCCGAGACACACGAAATTCAGCGCATATACGATCGTATTGCCCTTCACGTTGTACATCGCGACGCGCTTGTTGTTGGCAAGCAATTCTTCCGTGAAGCTATGATAGCGCTCTTCGAGCAATTTTCGCAGGCCCATGAGACGCATTTGGAAGCCGTACTGATGATTCGTGAGTTCCCAAAGCGTGTGGCCCTGCTGCCACCGCGTGACGAGTTCCTTTTCCTCCACGTCACGGGCGAAAGCCTGTGAGCGCCACCGCATGACGATGGCGACGAGGACCGGTGCGACGACAAGCGCCATAAGCGCGGGCACCGTCATGAAAAGCGCGATACTTCCGACGATGAGCTGGACTGCGGAGCGTGCGAGTAATATCGCCTGTTGCCACATCGTGACAGGAGCGGAGTGCCCGCGCCGGTCGACCATCACTTTAGCTTTCAGGAATTCGGGCGATACGAGCTTCGCAATGTCGAGGCTCAGATGTTTCTTCAAACGCCACTGATCGATCGTGACCCAAATGCTGCGATTGAATATATGCTGACGGTATTCGCGATAATTTCCCAAGCTCAGCGCGTGAACGACCGGCATCATGTTGTATACGATGAACAACACGAGTATGAGCGGCGTGATGACGAGGCCGCTCATGTACGACATGAGATACCCCGCTGCGAGGAACGAGCCCATGGTGACGAGCGCGCTCCCGAAAGCGGCTCCCCACTGATACCACATGAGCTTTCGGTCTATCGAAGCGATAAGTTTGAATACCTCTTTCAGCGCGGCGAATGTCTCGCCGGCCCTGCGCCAGATCTTGGCGGGAAGTACGAACATTTCACTCTCCTAAGTATTGAACTCGATGTTCTATGAAAAAGTATGGCACCTTTGCGAGGCGGCACTTGTCCACATGTTGTGCACAGCTCACGGATCACATTTGCGCGTGGACTGCTAAATGGTATAAACCGAGACAGCGTCACAAAGAGGAGTGGTCCAATGGATAGCGTGGAACTATGTAATGGTCCAGTGATCGACCTTTCAGGGAACATTTTTCAGACCATGGATGACCTTGTAAAGGCATCCACACCAGCGAAGCTGTGGTCGGATCTGCCCCCGGCGAGGATCAAGAAGGGCTCAGTCTTTCAAGGGCTACTTCCCGAAGATCTGCGCTCTGCATATTCGGCAATGCTTGCGACTTCGCTTTCCTTGAAATCGTTGGAAAAACGCCAAGAAGAGCTCGTAAAGTCGTTGCCCAGTTTGGAAGAGGAAAGTCCCAGTCGTTGGATTGAAGTGATCTTTCGGGCGGGCAAAGAGAAAGAATATCGAGAGTTAAAAGCTCTCTATCGCCAAGCGGGCCGACTCCAGGCCTTGCGCGACACCATTAAAAAGCTGCTTAAATCGGAGCTCGACTACAGGTTCGCAGATATGGATACGGAGCGATTGATCGTCGGCGAAGACTGGAGTATGTTCACCTCCTCATGATCGAAGGCCCGCCTTCGCCTGCCCACCGGCAGGCAGGCGGGCTTTTTTCTATTTGCGTTTTCCGACTTTTCGTCTAGAAACGATGAAAACATTTGAGTATTTCTTCGGGCGGCGGGTCTTTTGGCCTTTGCCTGAAGGCTTGCCCCAGAGGGTCTTCGCGCGGCGAAGGCCTCGGCCTTGGCGACCTTCCCCTCCACCGTGCGGGTGATCGACAGGATTCATCGCGGAGCCGCGCACTGTGGGGCGCACACCCATCCAGCGCGAGCGGCCGGCTTTGCCGAGATTGATGAGACGATACTCTTCGTTGGACACCTCCCCCACTGATGCCCAGCAGGTATCGAGGATCTTGCGCACTTCGGTCGACGGCATCTTGAGGTGCGTGTAGCCCGCGTCCTGCGCGACGACTTCAGCATAATTGCCGGCAGCGCGCACCATTTTGGCGCCCTCGCTCGGCTTGACCTCGACGTTGTACACGAATGTGCCCACGGGAATATTCTTGAGCGGCAAACGGTTGGCGGTCGTGATCGGCGCGGTCTCGGACACGATAAATGTATCCCCCACTTTCACCTTTTGTGGCAGCACCACGTAGCGCTTTTCGCCGTCTGCGTAGATAGCGAGGCCGATAAAGCCGGAGCGGAACGGATCGTATTCGATGGTCGTGATGCGCGCGGGGATGTTCTTTTTGTCGAAAATGAAATCTATCCAGCGATGGATTTTCTTGTGACCGCCACCGTGATGTCGCATCGTGATTCGACCGTGCGCGTTGCGTCCGCCGGTAGAGCGCGCGCCCTTCATCAGCGGCTTGTGCGGCGAGTGTCCCGAGAGCAACTTGCGATATTCGATCGAAGAGTGCTGGCGCTGCGATTTACTTGTCGGTTTGTAGAATTTCATACTATGCGATGGTTATCGTTTCGCCCTTTTTAAGAAAGACGTAGGCCTTTTTGCCGCCGCTCTTCACGCCCACTTTGCCGGTGCGCGCGCTGCGGCGTACTTTGGTCGGTATGGTCACCACACGCACGAGGCGCGGAGTCACCTTGTAGAGCTTTTGCACGGCCTGAATGACATCGCGCTTGGTGGCGCTATCGGCAATATCAAAGGTGTAGACTCCCTGCTCCGAGTGCATGGTCGCCTTCTCGGTGATACGCGCGTGTTTCAAGATGTGAGCGAGGTTGGACATATTATTTGCCTACGCGCTGCGACATTATCGCCACAGCTGCTTCGGGATTTTCGATGACGAGGTAGGTGTTTTTGAGGACGGCGACGGGATTGAGATTACGCACCGAGACTGTCGTGACGTTGCCCATATTGCGGAAGCTCTTTTGTGCGGCTTGCGAGGGATCGGAAAATGCAACGAGTGCGGCATTTTTCCTTTTGGTCGCAAGACGCTCCATGCCGGAAGCCTTGGCGAGATGCACGAGAGCCTTTTTGGCGGCGGCCGTCTGCGGTTTCTCGAAGCCAAAAGAATCTACGAAGAGCACTTCTCCGTCCTTCAGCTTGCGGGAGAGTGCCATAAAGAGCGCCTTGGCACGCATCTTTTTTGGAATAGCGCGGGCGTAATTCTTTTCTTTGAGAGGACCGTGCGTGACGCCGCCGCCTTTCCAGATGGGAGAGCGGATGGAACCATGGCGCGCGCGGCCCGTGCCCTTTTGCTGCCACGGCTTTTTGCCGCCACCACGCACCTCGCCGCGCGCCTTTACATGCGCGACAGGCGTGCGAGCATTTGCCTCCATAGAGGTAACGACCTGATGCATGAGCGAATCATTCCATACCACGCCGAAAACATTCTCCGGCAATGTGACCGAACCCTTTTTCTTCCCTTCTGAATTGTAGATAGTTGCTTCCATAATATTAGCCGCGAATTTCAACCAAAGTGCCGGGGCGTCCCGGAACCGCGCCGGAGATAAGGATGGTATTGGATGCCGCATCGACTTGCAAGACTTTTAGATTTTTGACCGTGATGCGATCGCCGCCCATGCGACCAGCCATGCGCATACCTTTGATGACACGGGCGCCTGCACGACCGCCGCCGCCGATACTACCCGGTGCGCGCTCTTTATTCTTCTGACCGTGGGAGCGCGGACCGCCGGAGAAACCGTGGCGCTTCACGACGCCCTGAAATCCTTTGCCTTTTGAAATTGCGCTCACGGCCACGACATCGCCCGGCACAAAAACAGACACATCTATTGTGTCGCCGCGCTTCACCTCCCCCTCGGGCTTGAATTCACGCATATAGCGGAAGGAGCCGAGGTCTTTCAAGTGACCGCGCTGCGGCGCTGCCACGTTCTTTTCTTTGCGCGTACCAAAGGCCACCTGCGCAGAAGCGTAGCCGTCTTTCTCCTGCGATTTGACTTGCGAAATAGTGAGCGGGCCTGCGGTGATGACGGTCGCAGGAAAACACGTGCCTTTGTCGTCAAAGACTTGTGTCATTCGCCCTTTTGTACCCAACATGAATTTCATGGAAATAAAAACGCCCGCGCTAGCGGGCATCTACTGCCTTCGCTAGTGGTCCCTATGGTGCCTAGCGAGGAGCGAGTGAGAGCTTGCTCTCACATCGTCCGAGCGAAGTCACCATATCGACTGAATCGATATTGGGACATAGAACGTGGGAGCAGTATACCCACGCTCGCAAAAAATGCAACTCTTACTTCCCTGCCGACTTCTTATGGCGCACGGCCATCATCGTGCCGAGAATAAGGACCAAAAGTGCGGAGCTGATGCCGAGACCGATCGGTATGGTGAGATCGCCGCCATCGAGACCAAAGGCTTTGCTCACGCTGCACATAAATGAATTGGGATCACACTTGAACAAGAACGTATCGCCCCGCGTATTCGCGGGCGGAAGCTGTGGCCGCCACTTGATGTCTTTGGCGGTCATCCCCGCTTTTTGCGCCTGCTCGGTCAGCGCACTGACCATTGCATCGAATTCCGCAGGAGGCATCTGCGCGGAGCGCGGGTCGAGGAGGAGTTGCGCGCGGATGGTGGCTTTCAGGTCGGACGTGTCCGAGGTCTGCGCGTGTGCGAGGAGCGGAAGAAGTGCGAAGACGAGTACGAACGCTGCAGCAAGTACGGATATGCGAACGCGAGCAACTCTGAACATATCACTATGATACCAGCTCCGCGATGCGGAGCGGTCACGAGCGTGTTGATTACTTCTCTGTTTGAAAACCTATTGGCGGAAGCGAGCGGGGGCGGCAGGAAGCGGGCAGTGCATACCGAGGGCCCCCGCAGGCTGGCCGAGGATAGGCGATTTTGCAGCAGCAAAATCGCGAAGCCCGAGGGAGGCACTGCCCGCTTCCTGCCGCCCTCCGAGCGGAGTGTTACGGACAGTTCTGCACGCCCACTTCGCAGAAGGTCGGCACGACATTCACCTGAATGGTTTGTGTGATGACGGAGCCGTCGAGGCCGTTGCAGGTGATGGTGTACGAGGTCTGGCCAGTGATGGCGCGCGTGGTCGCGGAGCCCGAAGTACCTGACCACGAATCACCGTTGGGCGATGAGACGGTGCATGAAGTCGTGTTGGTGGTCGACCACTGCACGGTCGCGGTATTACCCTGCGTTACGAGGTACGGCGTCACGTTGAAGGAGACGATGGAGGGAGTAGGAGCCGGATTGCACGCGCCATTTCCGCAGCCATATGTGCAGTTCTGGACCAATGTATTCCCGCAGCTGGCGTCGGTATGCATGAGCTGGCTTCCCGAGCAGTAATATGCGGGCGTACAGGAGGCGGCGCACGTGAGCACCTTGGCTGTGGCGGCTCCCGTCTGCGCGCTCTGATTTGTCGCCGTCACCGAGACGGTCTGGTTGCCGGCAGAAGCATACGTGTGTGCGACCGTCGTCGTAGCGCTCGGGAAAATGAATCCGGAAGTCGGATATGTCTGCACCGTGCCATCGCCCCAATTGATGGAGTAATACACGCCCGAAGCCTTCAAATTGCCCGAAGGAATTATCTGCATCGGGAGACTCGGCGAGCCGTTGCTGAGCGTGATCTCCGAGGTGGCGGTGTTTTGGTAGAACTCGAGCTGCACCGGATACCAGTTGCCGGCGGTAAGCGCGATGGTGCCTGAATTCGTGGTCGCGGCGTGATCCGTCCAATTGTTGATGATCTGGACGCCGTTGACGGTCAAGCGTACGCCGTCGTCGCTCACCGTTTGGAATGTGTACGTCTCATTGAAATCAGCGCGCACATAGCCGTACCATTTCGCAGACCACACGGTCGAAGCGCCGGTGCGGTTGGTACCGATGGCGGTCGCGTCCGTGAAGTTGATGATGGCATCGAGTGCGCGGCCCTTAAATGTGTTGTACGCGGTGCCGGTGTAGAAATCACCCGCCAATCCCGCATCGCTCGAGGCGCGCATGTCGACACTGACCGGTGAGCCCTGTGTGCACGAAGCGCCGCCACCGAGAGTCACCGTGGGCGCATTCGGCTGCACCGTGACGGGAGTGATGCACGAGCTGCCGCTTTGGGTCTGGCCGGCGGGACAAGCGCATGTCGGATACGTGGTGGCATTGAGGCCGTTGGCGCAGCCGCAGGTGCTGCCGCTTTGCGTTTGCGCTGCAGGACATGTGCAACTCGGATACGTATTGATATTGAGACCGTTGGCGCACGTGGCTGTCGAGCACACCATCTGCTTCGTGGTCGCCGTGGATGTCTGGTTGGTCTGATTGGTGGCCGTCACGGAGATGGTGGATGTGCCAGCTGCGGCGTACGTGTGCGAGACGTTGTACGCGATCATCGGATTAGTGAAGCCGGAAGCTGGCACGGTCTGCACCGCGGTGCCATCGCCCCAGTTGACCGCGTACGATACGCCCGAGGCGCGCAAATTGGTCGCCGGAATTATTTGCTTCGTGACGCCCGAGGCGCTGTAGCTGAGCGCGATGCCCGATGTGCTGATATTTTGGTAGTAGTCGAGCTCTATCGGGTACCAATTGCCTGCCGTGAGTGAAATGGTACCCGAGTGCTCGGTGTACGCTTGGTCTATCCAGCTATTTACTACCGTGTTGCCGTTGACGTAGAGCCGTGCGCCGTCGTCGGAGGATACGTAGAACGTGTACACACCGGTTACGTCTGCTTTCACATATCCAAACCACTTGGCCGACCAGCCGGTCGAGGCGCCGGTGCGCACCGTGCCGATATTTGTGGCATCGGGGAAATTGATCGTGGCATCGAGCGAGCGGCTCTTATATGTATTGAACGCCGTGCCGCTGTAGAAGAGTCCGCCCAGTCCCGTTTCAGTACTCGCGCTCAAACTAATGGTGGTGGAGGTGCCCGAAGTACACGAGCTTGCGCCACCGATAGTTATGGATGACGGAGGATTGGGCTGCGGCGTCGCAGGTGCGCTGCACGTCATTGAGAACGACTGCCATGCGGATTGGAGCGAAGATCGGCCAACCGTGGCCACGCGCACTATTTTGGAACCGGCAGTCGCATAGGTGTGGGTCGAAGTCGCGGTCGTATCAGGCATTACAAAGACCGGTGAATTGAACATCGTAGAGAGTTTGCCTATCCAGCCGTCTACTCCGGTCCCCGCGTGGGTAGCGTTCACGGCCAGCACGTTGACCGTACCCGGCAAAAGAGTAACAGGATATGCATTAGAATTCGGACCGGCAGGGCCCGTCGCAGACCCGACCAATGTGCCGTTGACGTACGCTGTGTAGTTTCCGGCTGAACGTATCGTGAGCGTGCCGCTCGAGGAGGCAGGGATGAAGCCCTTTCGGAAATAAGGATTATTGGTGGTATCTGGGGTTAGCAAGGTATTGGACGACCATATCCAGAAAACGTTGGTGCCCGCAAATCCGTTGGTACATCCAAATGTAACGCCGCAGTCCCCTTCCTGGCCAAAAGACCTTGTCCAAGAGGAATCATCGTAGGTACGCCCCTGCCATCCTGACAAAAGGTTTGTTGTCTGTTTGAAAGTCGTTTGCGAGAAAACATCTCCTGCGACCGCAGCGCCCGGTGTCGGGATTGCTTGTATGGGCGAACCGTCGCCCCAATCGACGATATAATACACCGGCTCCCCGCCCGTGAGGCTCAAGTGATCGGCAGGAATGAGCTGCTTGGCCATCGACTGTCCTGGAATAGGGTACGTAATAACGATGAGACCCTGTGCACCGGCACCGCCCAAGCCAATGTGACTGCTTCCTCCATACCCGCCGCCACCGCCGGCACCGCCATAACTACCGGCGTTGCCTCCGTTACCACCCAACGTGGAGCCGTCTCCATACCCGCTGCCACCGCCTCCGCCAGAACCGTGTGTCGAGCCCCAATCAATGCCATTGCCGCCAGCTCCACCATTTGGGGCGGCGCTCGTACCCGCTGCGCCACCGGCACCACCGGAAACGGCAATGTTCTCGGCATGTCCGCCACTGAAGTCTGCGGGTGCGCTTTTACCGTTGCCCCCGGGGCCGCCAGCTCCACCGCCACCGAAGCCCGAGGTGGGAGTCCCGCAACAATACGTGCCTCCACTGCCACCGGCGTACTGAACTTGCCCCACTCCCCCATAGGGATATACCTGACCTCCTGTGCCGCCATTCCATTGGACACCTAGACCATAGGCATTGGTTGGGGCCGTTCCTCCTTTGGCCAAAAGAATGCTAGTGGAATCAAACCATGTATCGCCGCCGTCGCCTCCCAAGACATTGGTGGAGGTGCCGCCGGCACCTGCGGAGCCGACGGAATAATTAATGACCTGACCCGGTGAGAGTGGAGGCACTCCAGAACCAGAGATCGCGTACTGGTCTGCGTACGACGCGGAATAACCACCCGCTCCGCCGCTCGCACGATAGAGACCGTATGCACCACCACCACCACCGCCTATCACTTCGATGGAGCTGTGGGCATTACTCCAATCACTCGGCACGGTCCAGCTCGTACCGGAGGTGAGGTAGACGGTGCGAACGACGCCGCCACTATAGCTGAGTGTTATCGCGCCCGAACTATTGATAGCGCTGTTGTTATAGAGCAGAACTATCTTGTACCACTTCCCCGCGACGAGATCGATGCGCCCGGAATCTTCGACCGCTGCATGACCAGGCGAGAGGTCGTCGATTATCCTTACGTCGTTCACGTCCAACCGCGCGCCACTGGAGTTGGTCACATAGAACGTGTAGGTACCCGTATAGTCGACCTTGACGTAACCACTCCATATCGCCGAGTAGGCATTCCCGGTGACATTCGCTCTCGTTGCAAGCGGCCACGAGGGATTGAAGTTGACTTGTGGGTCGACGTACACCGAATACCACGGCGTAAAACCGGACCCGGAAAAGTAATTGCCGAGTAGTCCCTGCGTGGACGCGGAGGAGGCGGAAATGGCTGCGATGGTATTGGAACTCCCGACCTGACACGTACCGCCTGCGCCGATGACGCCACCGACACCGGTGATCGTGTAGGTCGGGGCGGGCGGCGCACCGACAGCGCCGGGCGCGCTTGCATAGGCCAAGCCGGAGGTGTTCGTTCCCTCCGCGGCTGTTGCCGAGGAAGTGCAATCTCCCGCCCAGTGCGGAAGCGAGGGACACGATGCGGGTACGATAGCGAGACCGCCGTGCGACGCGTCAGTGAACCTTAGCTCAGAAGAATGGAATCCCGCCCTCGTGTCATGAAGCGATAAGCCAATGGCAATGAGAGCAAGAAAGAGGAGCGCGCGTATTTTCCACGAAACAGCGCCAAAAATTCCGCGGCTTCTTTTGCGCAGACCCATACAGTGCATTTCATTGTATCGTGCAATAACACTCGAGCGGACGCACACTGTGAATATGTCTTAATGCTGCGGAGTACTTGTGGCCTCCGTGATGGTGCGCATGTTCTTCGCAGCGGCGTCCTTGAAGGCGGCGAGGCCCTCTTGCGCTATGCGCGGGTCGTTGCCCGGATACGCATGTGTCCAGTCATACGAGGTCAATTTTTGCGTTGCCTCAAATGCCCGCTGCACGATGAGCTTTGCCTTCGCAAGCTCCCCTATCTCATACAGCGCGATGGCATTGGAATTCAGAAGCCACGCATTGTCCGGAAATTCTACGAGAGCATCGCCTGTGATCTTCGCGGCTTCGCGCGGTTTATTGGCCTTCAAGAGCACCCATGCGTAGTCGTTGATCGCGGCCCAATCGTGCGGATCGAACTTCAGAAAGTGTCCGTAATCTTTTGCTGCTGCCGCATAATCCCCTTTGAATCCTTCGATGAGGGCGCGTACATAATACGAATTGGGAGTGCTGTCCCCGTGCTTCAATATCTGAAGATCTATCTGTGTAAGCGCACGTTCGTACTTGCCGCGCAAGAAGGAAATACGTGCGATCTCGTGATAGAGATACGGATCGTCCGACCCGAGCGCTTGCGCCTTCCAAAAAAAATATTCTGCGAGGTCGATATTGTAGAGCTCCGGATGATCGTCATTGAAATGTTCTTCCCCGAGATCAAATGCGCGCTGCGGACTCTTTGCGAGCGCAAGCGATGCCATTTCATAGTCCTCGCGGAGCTGTTCGCGGGACAAGAACAGGAGCGCGGCGAGAACAAGAGCACTTATGATAGCCCATCGCGCAGCATTCATGATCACAGTATAGAACCTTGCGACTATTGTTGGACAGGGATGGTGGTCGATGGCTGTAGATTGATATATGGATTGGTCGCCTTATTAAAGGCGGGCGAGAGCTTTCGCATTTGTGCTATCGGCACCCAGAAAAAGCTCTTGGGGAATTTCGATATGTTGTAAATGTAGGAAAAAAATCCGAGATTCTTGTTGTCAGTCGCCTCTATCTCCTTTGCAAAATCATCCAGTGCGAGCTTTTCTTTCCCAAAAGAGCTGAGTCGACGCAAAATACTTGCGTACTGCAAACGTGCATAGAGATTTTCGTCTTGCGAATGCCCGTTTTGCGGAAGCGCCTTAACAAAGCTGAAAAATTCAGAGTACTCCTTGTCGAAGACAGAGGGGTACGTGCCGCGTTGCAAGAGGGCGAGACGGCCGATAGTGATAGCTCGCCACACGCGGTAGGTCAAATATCGATCGGATGTCGTGTAAGAGGGGTCATTCCTTCCTTCCTGCAAAGCTGCGTCGTCAGCCTTTTGCAGGTATTCGACCGCCATATCGCCGTATTTTGTTCTATCGGCGCTTGTTGAGGAGCTATTGATAGCCTGCAAAGATGCCAGCTGCGCAGCATATATCGCCGCCATTGATATCGGGCTCACGCTATATGCCCAGACACTTAATTTAAGTGCGGATGGATCGGGCCGATTCGGCACGAGGTAATTTTCCCACGGGGCACCCGTGTATATCTCTGCGAAGACCCTCGGGTCGCGACCGGAGTTGTTGTGAGCGAGCGCGAGAAGCGCTATCGCGGATGCACGGGTTTGCCCAAATACGTCTGGATCAACTGCAATTTTTTTCAGCGCACGAATGTCGTTGATGGTGTCACTGATGTCGCCTGTTTTGAGGTGCTTGACCCCTACGATATTGAGGACCGCCATCGCCTTAGTCTCCGCGCTTTTTGTCGGATCATTCGTGATCGCCTTATAAGCGTTGAGGGCAACGTCGACATCGCCTTTTTGTTTGGCATTGATCAATTCTCGCGGTATGTAAGGAGCCAGATTTTTCGCGTGCGACGAGTGCATGAGGTACGCACCGAGTGCCAGAGCTGCGGCAATGACGAGGAGAGCACCATATATGATCGTTGTTCTGTGCATGTTTATTTGCCGCCGCTTCCACTATCACCGCCGCCGCTGTCGCCGCCGCTGTCTCCACATCCCCCGCTGTCAGAGCCGCTGTCGGAGCTGCCTTGACCCCCGCCGGAATCACCGCTGCTCACGCTATCACCTCCACTGCTCGTAGAGCCGGCAGCGCTTCCCGCCGGCGCGTCCGCGTGCGCGATATTACCGTCATCGTGTGCGCCGAAATTCTTGAACGTGCGGGTCGAAGTAGAGAACAGCACGAGAAAAAATCCGAGCGCAATAAGAAGCGTGCCGCCGATCCGTGACCAAATACCGGAACCCCTCTTTTTATTCTGCATAGAGTACATAGTAGTCCATTGAAGTCCTTTTGATCAATCGCTCTGGGGATAATGCTGGGAAAACTTTTACAACCTTCCCCGACAGTTTTGACAACTACCCTGTCGGAACTGCGCTGCTATCATGCGACCATGATCGTGGATGGCTATCCTTTGTACGATGCTTTGCAGGGTGACGACATCAAGAACAGAGCACTCCGTGCGCTCATCGGTATGCTCGAGCAGAAAACAAATGGTCATTTTTATAGGGACACACGAGCGGTGCCTTTTGAGCGGCCCGACCTTGCGGACCCTCTCGCGCTTGCCGAACGCCTCAAGGAAGCGGGCGTGCTCACGCAATATGGCCGGTCGGCATCGATGGAGGATGAGCCGCCGACCAGATCTTGGTATGCGCTGTGCAACGTTCCCTCCAAACACCAGGTAGGCGGCACCACATGGCACTCTGATGAGGACGCGCTCTTGGCCACGCTTGCCGAAGGAGTTGAGCGGTTCTTATGGTTTTCGCAAGAGGATTATTTTATGCGACCGCAGCGTGTTACTGAAAATGAAATAGCAAAATACGGTCCATACATCTCGCCGCGCGACTTCGTCGGTTTTTCCGAAGAACAGCGCGCGCAGAATCCGAAGCGCACGCTCCGCGAGGACGCCCGATATCTATGGATACAGGGGAGATCACTCACGAGCGACGTCGACGTGTATATTCCCGCGCAAACCGCTATCGGTGTCCGCCTCAACCAAAAGTACGGATACGACGAGCCGCAGATACGTCAGCAAACCACCATCGGTCTCGCTACATGGCCGACGCTTTCCGGTGCGCGCCTTGCCGGCGCCCTCGAAGTGATCGAGCGTGAGGCCTACATGGTCTGGTGGCTCAATCAATTGAAGCTGCCGCGAATTTCCCTTGTCCCCCTCTGTACAGAAGACGACGCTCTCGCGCGCGCGGTAGCACTGTGCACACAATATCGACTTCGTCCTCATGTGATCCAGCTCATTACCGACGCGCCGACCCATGCAGTTGCCGTCATCCTTGAAGATACGAGCGGGCATGCGCCACTCTTTACCATCGGTCTCAAAGCACATCGTTCAATTAACTATGCCGTCCAAAAGGCTCTGACGGAGGCTCTTCGAGCCCGCCGCGGGTATCGTGTGTGGGAAGATGCGGGAAATTCATGGAATGACACGCCCGTAGAAGAGATCGGGCATCGCGACAGACTATACTATTGGGGCAAACCTGAAAATGCCGAAAAATTGCGCTCACTACTGGAGGGAAAAGAAATAGGGGTATCAGAGAAACCGTGGGATGGAGATACCATAGAACAACAGTTGGAGCGCGTCCTGAAATGGTGCTCGGATAGATCGTACGATTGCATCTCCGTATCCCTCTCGGGTTCTAAAAAGAACGTAACGCCGTGGCACATAGAAATGGTCGTGATACCGCAGCTCCACCCCCCCTATCTAATTGAGCAGTTGCGTCTCTTTGGCGGCACACGGCTCAAAGAAGTACCGCTTGCATTCGGCTATCAGCCCCTCAAGGAACCGCACGTCGCGACCCCTCATCCTTTCTCATGAATCCTTTTCTCTCACATATACATGCGGAACTTCGCAGAGCGCGACTGACGCGTCGCGGGGCGACGCATCGACCTGAAGAGGTGCCACGGGGAACACACAAAGCATACAAGCGCATGGGACAGATCTCTCTTCCAGAGCCCGAGCAACTCGCGACCAGATTGCAAGACGCTCTCGTGCAAAGGCATTCGGCGCTCGAAGGAAATCCTGACACACCCCTGCTTCTCCAAGAACTCGGTACACTTCTCGGTCTCTCGCTTCGAAAACATCCCGACTCTCATCGGAGGAACTACCCCTCGGGTGGAGCTCTCTATCCTGTGGAAACTTACCTGATATCGACCGCGATCGAGGGTCAGACGCCGGCGGCCTACCACTACAACCCCAGTAAGCATGCGCTCGAGCGGCTCTGGGACCTTCCGCGCGATATCACCATGAAAGACATCGCAAAACACCCCGAAGAACTTCCGCTGTCATCCATTATTGTGTTCACGAGCGTATGGCAACGCTCGTCGGCCAAATACGGCGATCTTGCGTACCTGCATGCCCTCCTCGAGGCGGGTCACATGAGCGAGAATATTTTGCTCGTGGGGTGCGTACTCTCGCTCAAGGTGCGGCCGTACGCGGGCTTCAATGATGCTCTCGTTGCGCAACTCCTTGATTTAAACGAGGAACAGGAACAGACTGTTCATACAATAACGGTATGCAAATGATGTCCGAAGTCGGTACGAAAATAAAAAACTACTGGCGTTCGTTCACGGAAGCATACAGAAAACTTTTCAGCATTGAGGAGATCGAGTCGCAGGTCATTTTGCAGTGGATGTTCGGGGCAATGCTCTTTTACTTCTACGTGACCTTCTCCGTATGGATAGGAAAAACACTTATTACCGTGGAAACGGCGCGGCGCGGCGCGGCGGTGTGCTGGCCATATTTCAAGAATTGCGGCGATCTCTATTTTTTCCATGTGCTTCCCGACGGCTTCACGCAATCGGAGTTCTACATGCTGCTCTTTGGTCTCATGATGCTGATCGTATATTTCATGTGGAAAAAACAATGGGCCTATGCGCACATGCTGCTCGCATTGCTCCTTGTGTGGAAGATCTTCGTCATTTTTGTCCTCAGTTATATTATTGCGGGACCGTATGATTACTATCACATCTTCCTCACGGCGACGCTCCTTTTTATCCCGCACAAGGAGTACTTCCTCAAGCTCGTTTTTGTCCTTCTCTATTTCGTGTCTGTCACGGTCAAGCTTTCTCCCGCATGGATAGAGGGGACGTATTTCTCTTCCATGAAGACCGGCATACCTCTTTTTCCCGACTGGTTCATTCCCATTTCGACCAACATCGTTATTTTCGTACAAATAGTCGAAGCGTGGTTCCTGCTCTCGCGTAATTGGCTTTTGCAGCGGATGTCTCTTGTATTCGCTCTCTATTTCCATCTCTACTCCGGCATTTTCGTCTTCTATGATTATCCGTCGATAGCGCTTCCGCCGATCGCCATTTTGTTCGGGCCGATGTATCGCTACCAGCGGCCGCCATTTGATAAAAAGTCCATCGCGGGGTGGTGCATTATCGCCCTTATCCTCCTCTTTCAGTTGCTCGGATTCATCATACCGACCGACAGATATCTCACGCTCGAAGGCAACCGCTTCGGCATGTTCATGTTCGAGGCCAATCACCAATGCATCGCAACCGTTACCAAGCAGTACCTTTTTGAGAGGAGCGCGAGCGGCGATTTTGAAAAACTGGCCGGCACAAAATGCAATAGTTTCTATTGTCTCGTCCTGCAAAAAACAACGACGCTCGGCAAGGGCACGTCGCAGCAGGTGCTCCGTTATGAATCGGGTACCGCGTGGAACCGGTGCGACCCGTACGAATGGTGGGCTCAGCTACATGAGACGTGCTCCAGCGCGATGCCGACCATTTCAATGACGTTTGATCATTCGATCAACGGGGGTCCTTTCTATCGGATCGTCGACGTGCCTGATATCTGCAACGTCGATTATCAGCCGTTCAGACATAACGAGTGGATACGACTTCCCCCGAATGCACCGATCATCGGCTATCCCGCGCAAAATGTCTATCATTATTGATATGGAAGACCAAAAATTGATCGTACTGAAAGAACTGGCGGGCAACAAACCGACGCAACTTTCGCCTGTGCAACAATATATCGACCATCACATCTATGCCTTCAGCTATTTTTGGTTTATTGTGTGGTGCGTCACGGCAGCAACCATGCTCGTGAAGCTCTGGTATGAATACAAAAGCCAACGTGGCGAGAGCCATCGGTAGCGCTCCTTTACAGGAATTCCGCAGCGCCATTGCAAGCGTCGTATTGGTCAGGGCGCGGGCAGGCGTCGACATCGTCGCGGGCGGATCGACAGGCGCCCGCGACCCGTGGATATTTGATTTTAGGGCACTCATGCTTCAGTCCGCGTGGCTCAATAGGTACGCTGAGCTCTTTTGGCAGCACTACCACCAGCACTATCCATTCCAAGTGGGAAGCGTGGAGACGGCCGGCATCGCTCTGCTCGCCGCCATTGTGATGAAAGGTCAGGAGCGTGGCACTCCGGTGAATGGTTTTTACCTGCGAAAATCGCGCAAACGCACAGGGCTCATGAAACAGATCGAGGGCACGCTCACCGATGAGCCCGTCATCTTTGTCGACGACTTGATGAATTCGGGACAGAGCATCAACAAGCAGGTCGACATCCTGCACGCCGCGGGAAAAAAAGTTACCGACGCTTTTGTGATCCTCACGTTCCGCGAGAATGAAGCGTATGCATTTCTAACGGAAAAAAACGTGCGCCTCACGCATCTTTTTTCCATTTCCGATTTTGGATTACCGCTCCAGCGCTCCCATACACCGGAAATTCCCAAGGATGATTTCGAAGTGCTGTGGAAATACAGCGCACCCGCACCTCTCTACGATCTGGTGGTACAAAAATCTGCGCCGGTGCTCGATGAGGAACGCATATACTTTGGCTGCGACGATGGAGCGTTCCGCGCGCTCTCTCTTACGAGCGGCGAAGTCGCATGGGAATTCAGGATCGGGAAACATCCGACCGGAAAAAGTATTCTCTCCTCGCCCGCGCTCCATGGAGAGCTTGTATATTTTGGCGCATACGATGGCACGGTGTACGCGCTCGAGGCGAAAACAGGAAAGAAGATCTGGAGTTATGCGGACGCCGACTGGGTCGGCTCTTCACCCGACATCGCGCCGGATCTTGGGCTCATCTATATAGGACTCGAGTATGGACTATGGCGCAAGCACGGTGGCATCGCCGCGCTCGACCTTAGATCGGGACACCTCACGTGGCATGCCTCGCATCCCTCCCTCACTCATGGCTCCCCTCTCTATATAAAGGAAGAGGGACTCGTCGTGATCGGAAGTAACGACGGCGTGCTCTATGCCTACGATGCGAAGAGCGGTGAATTGCAATGGAAATTCGCTTCGCGCGGCGATATTAAGACCCGCGCCGCCTACGATGCGAAACGTCGCGCCGTCGTTTTCGCTTCTATGGATGGACGCTTATATGCTCTCGGCGCACAGGGCGGCATGCCGCTCCATGCCCGCGAAACGGGTAGCGGCATATACTCAATACCGCTGGTGCATAATGACACGCTCTTCATCGCCTCCCTCGACAAATGTTTGTACGCCATTGATTGCACGAACTGGAAGGACCTGTGGACGTATGAGACAGGCGGTCGCGTCTTTGCATCGCCGGTCTTCTGGAATAATTCTCTATGGCTTGGGTCCAATGACGGCAAACTGCATGAAATAGATCCGCGCTCCGGCAAACTCAAGCGTTTTTTTCAAACCACCGAACGCATCGTGAACGCCATCGCCGTGAAGAGCGACCTTCTCTTCGTGCCGACGAACGCGGGTGAGATCTACTGCTTGAGGTCGCGTACGAAATAGACAGCCTTACCGCTCTTCCCCGCCGGTATGTGTTCGACCACCTCCCAGAGTATATGCACTCTTTGGTCCAGCAGCGAGCGCATGAATTCTTCGAGGTTCGTTCTGTTTTTTTCGAACAGCGGTCCGGGGATCACTTTGAAAATAAATTCGCTCGTGCTCTTTTGAACGATCTGGTACTGGCGGATCGCATCGCGGTACCGACCGAGTGAATATGCGATATCCAAAAGGCTGACGACTTTGCCGCCCCCAAGTTCGATGCGCTCAGATATGCGGCCCTTGTAGGTGAACGTCCGCAGTGTTCTACCGCACGTGCACGGTAGTGGCGAGATCTTCCCGATATCACCAAGGTCATATCGTATGAAGGGCATGACAAGGTTATCGAACGTCGTAACGACGATACGTCCTTCTGCTCCTAAGGGCAGCGCGTTGCCCTCTGTATCTACGACCTCCATGAGGCACCACTCTTCGCTGATATGCATCGCATGATGCTCGCACTCGAATCCGATGTATCCCGCTTCGCGCGAGGCAAAGAGCGTGAAAAGCGGAGCGCCTGTTACCTGCTCAATGAATTCTTTATCACCCTCGGCGAGGTGCTCTCCGGCCACGACCACCGCCTGCAACGGCATGTCTATTTTTCGAAGCCCCATCTGCCGCACGATCTCCACGACCCACGTCGTATATCCGTACAATATGAATCCATCCGGATATTTCTCGGCCAACTTCGCGAAGTCCTCCATCCTTGATGGTATCTGCGGATACCCATGCACATAAAACCACTCGTGCATGTACGGGGTAAAGCCGAAACGTTCCTTGGAGCGCACGTAGACTATTGGGTATCGCTTCCCGCCTGTTATCGTGCGAAATATGCGCTCCACGACAGCGAAGCTTCGCAATGAATCATGCCGGTCCTGATAAAAATGGAACGGTTTTCCCGTAGAACCCGAGGTGTGATCGGTATCACAGATCGCAAAGAGCGCGGTCAAGGCGATTTCCTCTACAGCTCGTTCATTGAGGTCGCTCTTCGACGTGATCTGCAGCTGCGAGAGTATTTCACGCGGAGTCCCCTGTGTACGGCTCAGCAATTCATGCCAGTGAGGAATATGATCCGCCTCCCTGAAGAGGTCGCCCAATCGCACATCCTGCATACGCTCGAGTGCTTCGCGTGACCAATACTGACTTTTTACGAGTGCCCACGTGTCGGTAAAAAGCGGAATGAGCCGCAGAAAACTCTTGTATGCCAGCGGATGCGTCCATATCCGGTCCGCGCGCAACCACTTCTTCTCCAGGATCGCTTGTATCATGCGCCGAGAAGTTGTCGCTCGAATTCGTCGACTGGAATATCGACGCGAACGAACCGGTCCGCGAATTTTTTGTGCAACGTATCGTACGCATGCTGGAACAGTCCCTCCTTCAGGCGTTCATATCCGTGATATTTGAAACGTCCCTCCATGTCGGGCCACGCCGAGAGATACGCCATGCGCTTGAGCGCATAGGTGTTCACGGGATGACGGAACACGTACTCCGGATTATCGAGCGCGAAAGATATCAAGGGCTGACGGATATACGAAAGGCACAGCTCGGGCGTCGCAAAATGAAAATACGGCTCGTGCTCTGTTTTGTGCTGGGTACACCATGCAAGTGGCATCGCCGTGCCATTGGATACGGAGATGACCATGTCGCTGCGCGTAAGCACTTTTTTTGACATATCGGAGTGATAGATCTGCTCACCGCTGCAAAGGACGGCAAAGCCTCCCATTTCTTCAACGATCTCAAGAAGCTTGAGCTGAAAATAACGGAATGGATGGATCGCAATGTATCGCTCGGCGTATTTCTCGATATCTTCGGTAAGGAACCTCTCCATGTCTATCGGAACTATTTTTTGGGATACGCCGCGCTCCTCACACCACTTCACGGCGAATCTGATATCGTGGGCATTCGTGCCCTCCCTGTGTTCGAGCGTAAGGACCGAGAACGGGATATCTTGGTCATAAAACGCGCGGCATGCGACCTCGCTGTCGATACCGCCGCTAGAGCATACCCATATCGGCTTTTTGGCTTTCAGATGAATTGCGCGTGCGGCGGCGTACACTTCCTCGCGCCATGGAAGAGGTTCGCGCGTGCACGCATTGAAACGGACCGAGAAACTCTTACCTTCTCCCGCGAAGGAAAATGCGCTCATAGGCGCATTCTACAGCAGCTCCCCTTCTGATGAAAAAAAGGGGGGTTCTATGAGCTTTGTCCAAATGTCTTCTCAATAAGAGTCCACGGGTCTTCTTTATAGTGCGCCGCGGCATCCAAACATATTCGATCGTCCTCGCAGTTCGTTTTTGCCTCATCTATCGATGCCGCTCCCGTGTACACGGTGAAGAATAGTCCTTGAAAGCATGTACTGCGAAGGTCAGGCTCTGTTATGGATCGGCAGTACGGGAACGTTATGGATGTCCTGTCCGCAGCATCTATCAATAGTTGTCCGAGGTTGCATGCGGCACTGTCGGCTTTATTTGGAAATGTGCACGAGAAGCTCGCCGTGTCCGGATTTTCGGCCGCAAGATAAAAATTATTCGAGCCCAGTCCCGCGAAACACGCGCTTCGCTCCGTGGAGTGTTTCTCGTACGAATCGCAGATGTTTTTTGCATAGCCCATGGCGTCTGCCGTACTTTTTCCTTGCGCCCTGAGCAAGGCGTACACGATGCGTGGAAAATACACAAAGCACATTCGTTTTTGATATACATCCGTGTATTTGGTGCAATACGTAGGGAGTTCTTGTGCTTGAGGGAACGCGTTGCTCGGGAGCGCTCGCATGTTCCGATCAGTGAGCAGGTCGGCATTCTCCATGAATACGCCCGAGTAACAATACGCTCGCTGACTTGGGGGAGTGACCTTTTTGCACATCGCGAGAGCGGGAGTGAACTGCTGATACGCTTGGAACAGTGCGTGACCGACGCCATGACACGCCTGCGGTCCCCTGCAGAGCCTCCTGCCGACCTGCATTAATTCGTCAGCATCCAAATGTCCGAGCTCTTCCACCTGATCGGGTTTGGTAAACCCGAGTTGCTCCGCGAACGCTTCGCCAATGATTCCGTGCGGACATGCAGCGCTGCATGTGCGGGAACATTCTTTCATTGCCTTTTCAACACTTTGATACTTTCGATAGAGTTGCTGACCTACGACGTGGCCAACGAAATGACATCTCATCGGATCAAAACGCTTGTTGAGCTCGGTCATTATCGAATCTCCGCTCATGGTGTCGAGCATTTTTTGAATGTACGGCTGTGTACAAATGATGCTATTTTTTTTCTTCTGAACACAATTCGCGATATCGGCGAACGGGTCTCGTCCGTGCAAGATGAACAGCGACGCTCCGAGCAGAAAGAGGAGGAAGCTTATCAGCAAAGCAACTCGCCGCATGGTGCGGATTATACTCCCACAATAAAAAGGTGGCACCTTTCGGTACCACCTTTGCTCTTCGCGACGTTATCGCTTGTTCCACCACCTATCCGGCGAGGAACAATAGCGGTGAGAGACGTCGGCAGGATAATGCGTGTATTTCGCATTGTTGTCCCGACACTCCGCGTAGTTGCGCGGCAGCGGGATGAAAATGCGATTCCCCTGCGCGTCCTTCCATGGGATCATCTGGCGGCCCGCCGCCGACGCCTCGAGAGCCGTGAGCGCAAGTGCCCCGCACGCGAGGGCAACGAGAAACGACTTCATGCACGCCTCCTTATTGCTCGGACGACCTGTCCGTGTTTCAGCTGCGGGCGATTATAACCCGAAGACTTGTGAAAGTCAAATGAACGTGTCTCGGGGCGGTGATAGAATCATCCTGCCATGCTCGATACATTGTACTTTGCAGTGCTCAGAAAAACCGGCCTTCGAGCAGATGTTTTATGGACCCATCCCCTCCTCTACTGGCGTTTGCCGTTGCTCATTCCACTCCTCCTCGATACTCACGCGCTCATGAGGAGCCAGTACTGGCCGCGCACCGCACTAGAAGACCTGCAGGCAAGGCGGCTGCAAAAGCTTCTGCGGAGTGCCGGTCATGTGCCGTACTGGAAGGCGCTCTTCGAGAAAATCGGCATCAGGCACGGCGATGGCCGCGCCGCATTCGCCAAACTTCCCATCGTTTCAAAAAAAGAACTGACCGACGCCGGCTATCCCGCGATAACGGACCCGCGATATAAGGATCGCGCTCACAAAGACCGCACGTCGGGTTCGACCGGAAGACCGTTCGGATTTTTGGTGGATAGAAGGTTTGTGCTGCGCACCTTTGCGGTTTGCGAGCGCATGTTCCGCATCGCAGGCGGGGGGGTGCGATTCCCCGTGATATCGATGCGCACGCGCCCGCGAGCGGGTTTTGCGCTCATCGATCACGAATTCTTTTTCCTTCGAAGCTACAGCAGCCTGAAGAATCGCTATGATATTTTTGTTGAACGAGCGCTCACCTATCCCGATGGTTTTATTCTCTATGCATTCGTTTCCCCGCTCCTTGAGCTGGGCCGGCTTACCAAAGAGCGCGGCATCGCACTACCGATACGGGGCATAATTGCCACAGGTGAAGAATTACAGCCGAGCGCAAAAGCATTACTCGAAGAAACGTTCAAAGCGCCCATAACGTCGTGCTATACATCGCAGGAATTAGGCTGGCTCGCGTTCACCTGCGAAAATGGTCGATTACATATAAATGAAGAAACGGCGCTCATTGAGATCGTGAACAGCGCCGGAACACCGGTGCCCGCCGGCACCGAAGGAAAAGTCGTCGTGACCGTATTCGACAATGGGGTGATGCCGTTCATTCGATATTTCAATGGCGATCTGGGTATTATTGATGATGACAACTGTCCCTGTGGACGGTCGCTCCGCACAATAAAAATACGGGGCCGCGAAGCGCACATCATCCATCTACCGGATCGCCGAGACGTTTCCCTCCTCGATGTGTCCGCTACCTTCGATATGTATTTCGAAGCAGTGAAGCAGTATCAGATCATCCATACACGTGAGCTCGATTTCACGATAAAGGTCGTACCGGGGCACTCGTTCGAAGTAATACAGGGCACTCTGGAGCGCGCGTTGCTGTACATGCTTCATCCACGGGCGCTCATACGATGGGAGATCGTTGGAGAGATCGAAGCGGCGCAAAGCAGCAAGGCGATATATTACATAAAAAAATTCTGATATGTGGGCTTTGTACTATCGGATGCGTTACACCCTTCGATTCCTGCGTTTTCACATGGTGCACCAGAGATCCGTGCGCACGATACGCGCGTGGCAGGAAAAGCAGTTGCGAAAAGTTCTGCCATACCTCGCGACCAACATTCCGCTTTATAAAGAATTGCTCGCGAGACACCGCGTGGACACTGCGCATATCCTGCATATCGCGGATCTGCCGAAGCTCCCTATCATGAATAAAACGATGTTCCTCGGACGATATTACGAGGATTTTACGGACAACAGCACACTTCTGTCGGGTCAATGGGACTCAACATCCGGCTCGAGCGGCACGCCCTTCTCTCCGTTCCGCAAATCGCACGTGACTGCCCAATACTATCGCGATTCGCTCCACTTTCGTTTTTTGCTGGCACGAACGCCGTGGCGGTTCGATACCGAGTGGATGCGCATGGTCCAGCTGCGGGTGATACCGCGGGAGAGACCGAATCGGCTCTACATTCGCTTCGATGATTTTTTGCGCGACCCGAAGACCGCTATCGATCAAATGGTCGCATTCGAGCCGCATGCCATAGAAACCGTCGCTTCCCTCTTGCCCGAAGTCGCACGATCGGTCGAGCGCTTTAAAAGTCCGCTCCGTTTCAAATACGCTATCTCCATGGGAGAAAAAATGACCCCGTTGGCTCGGGCCCATGTGGAAAGGATACTTCACTGTGAGGTGTTCGATCGGTACGGACTTGAAGAATTCGGTAATGTGGGTTCGGAGTGCTCCGCCCATGACGGATTTCACATCAATGTAGAGTCGTTCATCGTCGAGGTCGTTGATACGGATGGCATGCCACTCTCCGACGGAACATACGGCAAAGTTCTTATTACCGATGTCTTCAATTATCAAATGCCTTTCGTGCGGTACGATACCGGTGATCGGGGCCGCCTCTCATGGGAGAAGTGCACGTGCGGATTATATGCGCAGCGGCTATGGATCGACGGGAGATATTCTTCAATGCTCTCATTTGGCGACCGGCGCTTCCACCAATTTGAATTCGATGTCAAACTTCAGCCATTCATGAATATCGTGCACCGCTATCAGATCGTGAAAAAAGCGGAAGATAGGATGCTCGTGCGCATCGTTCCAAGCGCACGCTTCGATGAACGCACAGAATCGCAGCTTGTAGAAACTCTGATGCCGCTTGTTGGCCCGAAGATCGCCCTTACCGTAGAAGCGGTGAGCAACATTGAGCGATATTCAAAACGCGGAAAAACGCTCGTCCTTAGCGACGAGTCCACAACGTCATGAACCATCAACCGGAGGCAGCTGAAATGGCGAAGTTGCGACGACACTTCACGGGTAAGCGGATCGCTCTCCCCGCGTATTATCTTTCGGTCTCGTATCAGAATTTGAGCGAGCGCAAGGCACGTTGGGAAAGCGAGAAGGGCAAAAAACGCGCGTATCCCAAAGTCACCACATGCACTCTGCCCGATCTCCATGATCCTTCTGCAGGTCTCATCGTGCGGGTCGAAAAAGATGCCACGGTATCACGCTACATGCGCTGCAATTTCATCTACGGGATCATTCGACGCAGCGACGGGACCATACTTGGTGCACGGCATCACGATGTCGGCGCTTTTTCAAAGGATCTAAGCGCGGAGAAAATATTCGCCACGCACAAAGCGTTCAATGAGCTTCATTCCGTTCGCGAGAGCACCGCCGGATTTATGGTCGTTTCCTCCGGCACCGATTCAATTTTTGAGATGTCGAAAGACGGCAAAAAGGTGCTCTGGTCGTGGTTCGCGACGGAGAACGGTTTCCCCACAGGGGCACTCGGGCGAAAGAGAGTTTTGGATAAGAAGAAGGACCACCGGATGATGCACTATGACACATGGCTTCGCACGGTGCAGGTCAATACTGCGATCGAATTGCCGGAAGATGATGCGCTCTTGGCTACTTTTTTCCATCAAAACATGCTCGCGAAGATCGACCGGGGTTCGGGAAAGGTGACGCCCATCGTGGAAGGCCTTCAGCGCCCCCATGGCGCGCGCTGGAGCGAGGGCGGACGCATTACATTTGCCGACAGCTGCAGAGGCATTTCGTATCGCGGTCGTTTGCGCGGCGATACATTCACCGTGGAAAACTCCATTACGATACCGTCGGATTGGGTGCAAGATTGCCAATTTGTCGACGGCCTCTGGATCATGGTGGACGACCAGCACTCCCGCATCGTCTTTGGGAATATCGAGGGTGAGATCGTTGCGTATGATCAATACAATACGGAGTGGGATTTTTACGACGTTGCTGTAGCTTAAATTGACACCATGCGCGAATTCCTAAAAAAACATCTCGTACTGATCGCGCTGTCCATGGCATTGATCGCCGTGTGCCTCTATGCCGGCGCGATATATCCGCATCTGGGATCGGTGGTCGACCTGAAAGGGATGTCGTACGCGCAAAAACTGATGCATTGGCAGAGCAGGATCAAAGACGTCGGCGGTAGTGCCACCTACGAGGAATTCGCCAAGTCCGTCAGATCGCTGATCGCGAATCAACAACACATTGAATCACATATATTCGGGGAGGCATTGTACCAAGTGGAGGGAATTTCCGGCGTCCGCGTATGCGACGACAGATTCGAGTACGGATGTTTTCATGCGTTCATGACGCAGGCGATACGGAGCGGCGGTATAGATTCAGTGCAACTTTTGAGCGATGCGTGTTCCAAGTCTGTGACACCTTTCCAATGCCGGCACGGCATCGGCCACGGCATTCTGAATGCGATCGGATATACCACGGCGGACGTACAGAAAGCGCTCGCCGTATGTAAATCACTAAAACCAAGTACGGATCAGGTGAGAGGCTGTTCGGGGGGCTTGTTCATGGAGTATTTGATGAGGTTTATGCAGGGCGAGGGAGATTACATTCCTATGCGAGGTGATCCGAAACATCCGCTCCAGCCTTGCGCGAGCATCAAAGACATCGGTGACAGGTCCGCGTGCGTATATTGGCAGCCCATGTGGTGGATGTTCGTTTTCCACAATGCCGACGACATCGCAATGGCAAAAAAAATGGGCGCGTGGTGCAAACTAATGCCCGGCGATGCATCAGTCTATAGGTGGTGCGTCCGCGGAATAGCGACCAACATTCAGTTCTTGACCAACGATGACCCTGACAAGACCGTAAAAATATGTGACGCCATTGCCACCGACCCCGTGACGCGATTTGATTGTCAGATAACGGCAGGCGCTCATTTCAGCTATTTTCGACCGCTCTCATTTGCCAAACGTGCCTGCAGGGGCCTCGGCAATCTGCAGGCGGCGTGCGAGCGAAATGTCGCGAACATCACTGCCGCGCGCCGCGAGGATCCGAGTATGGGCCAAGCACTTGAAGACAACCCGCAGTAGCATAGAATGAATCCACGTATGGAACGTTCCGCGCTCGCGTTTTCCGTAGGCACCGCCCCGCTTCCGGAGCTGCGACGCATTACGCTGACTGAGCGGCAACGGCTCGATCTCGAGCAGATACTGTGCGGCGGATTTGCGCCATTGTCCGGATTTCTGAATGAAAAAGACTACGACTCCGTCGTCCTGCACTCTCGACTTTCCGACGGTACGCTCTTCCCGATACCTATCGTACTCGACACGCAGAGCGCTTCCGCTCCCATGCTCGATGAGAAAGTCATACTGTGCGACATCTACGGCGACCCGATAGCGTTCTTTACCATTTTGAGCATTTACCAGCCGGACAAATCGCGTGAAGCGCGCCTTGTGTATGGCACAGAAAGCCTTGAGCATCCCGGCGTGCGCTATCTCATGGAGGACACCGGCAATTTGTATCTTGGCGGGCCCGTAGAACTCATTCGCTATTCACCCGCACATGATTTCAAGGACTTGAGGTTCAGGCCGAACGAGCTCAAAAAAGAATTTCAAAAGAGGGGGTGGGATATCGTTGTCGCGTTCCAAACGCGTAATCCCATCCATCGCGCGCACTACGAGATAATCATGCGCGCTCTCAAAAAGGTGGGTGGAAAAGCCCTCGTACATCCGGTCACAGGACCGACCAAAGAAGGCGACATCGACTACGTAACGCGCGTGCGCAGTTACAAACGCCTCGCAGGGACATATTTCAAAGACCATGCATTGCTCGCACTCCTCCCTATCGCGATGCGCATGGCAGGGCCCCGTGAGGCCATCTGGCATGCGCTGATCAGAAAAAATTACGGCGCCACACATTTTATCGTCGGACGCGACCACGCGGGAGCGGCCGGTAAAAATGGTGCGCCATTTTACGGACCATACGCTGCGCAAGCAGCGGCACTGCAGCACGAGCGCGCACTCAGCATCAAGATACTGCCCACCGAGGAGTTGGTGTACGTCGAGGCTGAGCAAAAGTACATGTGCCTCGATGAGCTTGGGGATCGCACGCCTTCCCGTATTTCGGGGACGCAGTTCCGCGCAATGCTCCGCGCCGGAAAAGAAATACCTGCGTGGTTCTCATTTCCCGAGGTCGTGGAAGAGCTCCGGCGCGCAATGGCAAAAGAAAAACTGCGCGGCACCGTAGTATTTTTTACCGGCTATTCGGGCGCAGGCAAATCGACCATCGCTCTGAGGCTCTACCATGCCCTGCTCGAGTGCTCGCATCGTTCCGTTACTCTTTTGGACGGGGACGTCGTGCGAAATAACCTCTCGCGCGGGCTCGGTTTTAGCAAAGAAGACCGCAATATCAATATAGAGCGCATCGGTTTCGTTGCCGGAGAAATAGCCAAACACGGAGGTATTGCCCTGTGTGCCGCCATAGCCCCTTACGCGCACGCTCGCGCAAAAAATCGCCGGCTTATCGCTGCCAACGGCACCTATATCGAAGTGTTCATCGATACACCGCTGTCCATCTGCGAAAAACGTGATCCAAAGGGTCTCTACAAGAAGGCGCGCAGCGGCAACCTCAAAGATTTTACCGGCGTTGATGATGCGTACGAGGCACCCGAGGATCCCGACATACGTATAGACACGACGGAGACTTCGGCAGAAGCTGCCGCGGCACGTATACTCACGCATCTTTCGACGCGCGAACTCGTCTAGGGTTATGGGACACGCGCAGAGGCTCCGGAAGATAGTGGCACTCTGCGTGCTCATGCTGGGGGTGCTCGTTTTTTTTGCGTTTCGCCCCTCCCTCTCACCTGCGCAAAAAGTGCAGCGCCTCATATCGCAGTGCCCTTTGCATAGTCCGCACGCCACATACGAGGATTCGCCGTGCATTCAGGAAGCGGTACAGAACATTCTTGCTTCTTATGCCCCGCACGACGCCGAAGGATACATTGAAAGCTCGGTCGACCCGTTGCGGTGCCATTTGATATCGCACGTGGTGGGTGCGCAGCTCTATTCCAGTGAGAAGGATCTGGAACATACGATGGCACTCTGTGGCAACGTGTGCGGGCAAGGGTGCGCTCACGGCGCGATCGGCGAGGCGTTCCGAGAGCAGATTGGAACGACGACCGTTGACGTGGACCTCGCACACATGGGCATGCCCGAGATCACCGCTCTCGGGGGCCGCCTGTGTCAGAACATCGTTACCTGCCATGGCATCGGCCATGTGCTGTTCCAGGAACTAAACTCTATCGCCTCTTCTACGGCACTGTGCCGGAAGATCGCACACGACAGGAGTCAAGCGAATGCCTGCTTTCGTGGTATCTACATGGAAAATGCGTTCGATGTGTACGATCGCGAGGCATCGCTGGGCCTTTTTGATCGCAGTGACGTTCTCTACCCGTGCGACAAGGCCCCCCGTGACGAACTCCACGCGTGTTTTACGTTCTTGCCCAAGCTGCAAGACCGCATCTTTGAGGAAGCAGGTTCCTCGCAAGAGCAAACGCTCGCGCAGCAAAAGTCTGCCTGCGAGAGCGTGCGGGATGCCGCCGGCAAAACGGATTGCTTTGAGGGTATAGGGTTTCATAACGCACCGCTCGTCATTTCAAATCCTGCTGCCGCCGAGGCGGTATGTGAGCATTTTTCAGAAACCTACCAGCGAAATTCATGCATCTACGGCATGACGTACATTTCTGCGATGGGCGATAGCTCCGCCGTGCGGGCATTTTGCGCTGGCCTGAAAGACACCACCCTCACGCCGGTCTGTGCACGCGGGATAGAAGAACACATCGCTATCGTAAAGTCAGGAGATCAATGACCACTTAGTTGCTGCTTGAGTGCGGGCACTGAAAGCCTGAAGCGTTGCGAAATATGTGCGAATCGCTCCTGCAGCTGCGCTTGTTTCTTCGCGCCCATAGTTCCACGAAGACCGAACGCATTGGGCATATAAGGGGTTTCCAATTCGGGAAAGTATGTGCGGATCGCGATGCGCATGATCGCATGCTTGTTGTGTTTACTGACCAACGTCTCCGGGTGCAGGAGAGCACTTTCAATGACGGGTATGTTGAGATACGAGCGCACGAGCTCAGGCGTGGATGAAAAGAAATACGGTATATGGAACTGGCCGGCCCGCCTGCACCACTCGAGCGGCGCTGCGATGCCCGCGTCAAAATTGATCTCCACATCTTCCTCGTGCGCAGGAGCGGCCTGTTTCAATTGGAAGATTTGCTTGCCCTCGGCCATCACCGCACAGCCGCCAAGCTCGTCGATGACCTCGAGTACTTTGATCTGCCAATAACGGTACAGTGTGAGCGATATCAAAGAGTCCCCTATATAACGCTCGATATCGCTTTCAAAAAAGCTGACGATGTCGACGGGCACTACCCTGCACTCAATGCCATGGTCATAGCACCACTTTTGCGCATAGAGCACGTTGCGACGATTTGCATCCGTCTGATTTTTTATCAGCAACACCGAGAAATGTATGCCGAGACGCTCAAAGGCACTGCAGAGTATCTCCCCTTCCATTCCGCCGGCAAAATATATCCAGAGAGGCTTTTGCGCTTTATTGGCGATCATAAGCGCGGCTTTATCTATTTCTTCCCTCCACGAACCGGGCGTGCGTGTGCACGGACGATACTTCAAAAAAAACGACTCTGTCGAGCCCGAGGTGTTCCAGCCATAATCAAAAGCATACACCCTGCCATTGTAGCCAATGCATACCAAATTAAAAGCAGGTTGTCGCTGTGCGGCAACCTGCTGTCAGCCTTTAGTAGGGCGGCCCGAAGCCCTTGCTCTGCATGCACGACATGAATCGCTGGCCGTAGGCGACGCTTCGCCGGCCGGTTGCCTTGTAGACAGGGTCCTGAGCAGCGTATTGATGGCAGGCTACCGCTGCATCAGCCCTTGGGCCGGCGTACGCTGTCGGGGCGAAGATCGTGAGCGCGATCAGTGCCGGAAAGATGAACTTCATGCTCCACTCCCTTTTGTCCCGTCGCAGATCTCTGCGACTTCAAGACTCAAAGTAGTCTAACACACAATAGAAAACAGTCAACTTTCACGTAATGGTTCAAGCTTGGCACCACCGCCTCAAAAAAAGCAGGTTGCCTCTCGGCAACCTGCGAATGTGCTCATCTGAGTCCCGGAGGACAAACGGGGCCGCTCTCCCAGGGCCAGCAGCCTGTTTGCAGGCAGGAGCGGTACCTGATCTGCGCCGATTCCTGACAAGAGAGGACGCTCGCCCCTATTTTGCCCATGCAGCCCTGCTGAAAACGGGCCTGACGCGAAGCGCAGAACCCTGCGCGAGTCTCAGCGTATGCCGCTCCACTGAGAGCGACAAGAACGAGAATACCAATGAGGGTTTTCATTCAAACCTCCCTTTCCTGCAGAGGTTTTACCCTCTTATGTGGCTTTTGTCAAATACAACTCTTACATCATCTTCACGTCGATGGAGACCTGCCTGCCGGCAGGCAGGCGCCGGATTACATCATTTTGACATCAATGCTCACACCCGATGGAAGGTCGATATTAGTGAGCGCTTCGATGACCTTGGGTGCGGGGTTGAGGATGTCTATCATGCGTTTGTGGATGCGCATTTCGAACTGTTCGCGAGAGTCTTTGTCTATAAAGGCGGCGCGATTGACGGTGTATTTCTTGATATCGATAGGGAGCGGCACGGGGCCGACAACTTCGGCGTTGTAGCGAGCGGCAGTATCGATTATTTGCTTGACGGAAAGGTCGAGTACGCCGTGCTCGTAAGCACGCACGCGAATGCGCAGGCGGTGCGTGTCGGACTTCTTGGAGCGAGGAGCGGGCGCAGCGGAAGTGTCCGCCTTCTTGGCGGGAGCGCGCGTAGCGCGCGGTTTCTTGGCTGCTGCTTCTGCTGTCATAGGTCTCGCCTCCGACCGCTTGCGCGTCGGAGAACGAATGGAGTATGCACTATCCTTCCTTTAAATGCAATATCACGTTGACAACAGATATGCGTAGACCATTGTACACGCAGGGCCAGAAAGTGCCCCGACCCGACCCTGCTGATCTTCTGAACGAAACGAACCCCCGGCTAGCCGGGGGTTTTCATCGTTCGCCGTAGTCGATAAGTATCTGCCTCGAGACGGGTTCTTTGTATCGTGAAATTTCGTTGCTGCGCAGTTTTCCATCCAAGGGTTCGTACTTGAGTTGCCCCGCATTGCGAGCAATGCCGGTCGCCTCTTTGCGCTCTACGAACCTGCCGTCGGTCGTGCGAAACCCCTCTTTCACGAGCGCGTAATCGAAGGTACGGTACTTCTCGACTATCTCTTCGCGTATCTGCCCGTGATTCTCGCCAGTGAAGAGCTCGCCATCGTAGAGGACGGCCGCAGAGGAAAGAGCCTCGATGTCTTCGGTGCTCTCGAGCTTTTTTTGAGGCACGTGCTCCATCCCTTTCATACCGAAATAATATCATTCCAAATTCAGGCAAGATGTGAATACGCGGTATTTCTTTTTTTCCAAAAAACAAGAGCCCCGATGTGGCGGGGCTCAAGAAGGCTGTGCTCAATCACCAAAGGCTATCTTGAGCACATCAAGCATGCGTTTCTCGACGAGCTGTTTGGCGTACTCCTGCGCCTCTTCACTGTCGGGGCGCTTTCTTCGGAGCTCGCCGAACGAGAGTATCGTCTCAACGATGACGTGTACCGCCTGTCTTTCGCGCTGAAGCATTTCGAGCGCGAAAAATTCCATGGCACATTCGTTAAGCTTGCGCATCTTCCGGCTTCGCCACGACCATTTGAAAGACGCCGAGTCGATGAATTTGCTGAGCTTCAGCAACTGATCGGAGCAGAGGCCCATCATGAGCAGGTTGTAAACGCTCCTCTCATCTCCCCGAAGATACTGCTCCACCTTGAAAGTCTCGTCGCGCAATATTTCATCGACGTGCTTCACCATCATGCCGATGTGCGACGAGTTCCATTCCTTCGCGTCCATTTTGAAATGTTCGCCAAGCGAATGCCGCAGCTGTCGGTTGGATGCGAGCAACGAACGCGAGTTCTGCGCGATATCGATCTCATCGCCATTGCTCTCGCGGAGCTTCAGCGGCTTGATCGACACCTTGCCGTCTTCCCCGACCCCGAATGTGTACCCTGAAAAAATCTTGTCCCGCTCTATCTGCTTGCGGCAGAAGGCGAGAAGCTCCTCGAACTGCCGCTCCATCTCGATCTGGGAAAGCACCACCTCAGCGGTCATCGTCTCCTCCATCTGTGAGTCGCACTGTGTTCTGCACACACTCAAACACAGTATTGACTTCCTCGCAATACATTGTAGGACTCTTCGTTTCAAAGAAAAAGCGGCCACCGAAGTGGCCGCTGAGTAAAAGAGCTGTTCAATCCTACTCCTTGCCTACGGGGCTTGAATACTTCCGCGGTACCGCAGGAAGTAATTTTCATTCGAGCGGATGAAGTACTTGGGATGCACGGTGAGACCTTCGTAGATCTGCGTCTCGTGAACACGCCCGACATCCCGCTCGGGCACGGCTGCATACGCGATATAACTATAGAGACTGTCCATCCTCACGCCAAATCTGCGCAATCCGAGTTCATCCAAGATTTTTTCTTCTTTGGATGGATCGGCTTTCATCGCGAGCGCCATCTCTTTGAACTTCTGCACTTGCTGCGAGCGCAGACCGTACTCGATGGACGCGCCGCTCCCGATCTGTATCAGACGGAATTCCACGCGAATGTTCGGGTTCACCGTGAACGCGTCGAAAAGAAATGCCGGCACACCGCCGAAGTCGATGGGCGAAGGGTACATCTTCGCGACGTCTGACAATGGATGATTGTGGAATATGACTATCGAGGTCGACCGTGCGACCATGTCGTCGAACGCGCGGACGTTGAAGTCTTGCACTCCTATAGCGTCGGAGACCCGAGTAACATCGTGGAGCTCGGCTCCGTCGTAGATCAAGAGATGCTCTTTGCCATCGGTCAGCGTACGGAAATATTCCGCGGCCTTTCTGTCGGCATCATCGATGCGCTCCTCGACCTTTGGCGTCGCGGCTCTGACCACATGCACGAACGCTTCGATGTCCTTCACCTGCGTGGGCTGATATTCGCGATACGCGCGAAGGTATTCGCGATAGTGCGCTTCTCCAACAAGCTCAAGCACGCGGTGCTCGGCGGCCGCCTCGGTGCTCGCGCCGTTGGGCCGATACCCGGGCACGTCGCCGTTCATCATGTGCGCCACTTCGTGCCGCGCCGCATGCTCGAAGAGCACCTCCGGCTGCTGCGCGAGGAACGTCCATTTCACATAGATGTCGAGCGCCTCCGGCAACAGATTCTCATCAGTGGCGACATACGAGAAAACATCGTCCGTTGTGCCGTTGAATTTGCTGTATGACGTGCTGCCGAAGGCATGGACGCGCACCTCGTAACGAGTGCCGTACAGCCGCTGCGCCTCGACCACCCTCTCTTTGAAGGTGGCCAATTGTCCCGCCACACCGTAGCTTGCTACGCACTGCTCCGAGAGTTCAAAGTCTACATTACTGCATGGGCTTTCGGCGAAAGCCGAGCCCGCCAAGACCACAGCGAACAAAGCTGCAAGTACACGCATCGCTATTCTCCTATCTTTTCTGCGGAGACACTACAATGGAGAGCACAAAAAGAAAAGGCCCGCTCATCGCAGGCCACATCGAAGGAACTTAGTACTGGAGTGTTCCATTTTTCAACGGGACGATCTTCTGCTGCAATTCATCGAGGAGCGGTTCGATGGTCCGCTTGTATCTGGCATGATCGCCCGTGCGATGATATTCCTCGACCGCGGCCCGCGACTTCTCGTTGAACTTTTGCACGAATTGCGACAGCTCCTGCATGCCATCGAGCTGGGCAAAAGCGGGCGATAGCGAGGCAGCTATCAGCATTCCCATCAGAAGTGCACGCATCCTTCTCTCCGTAGATCATTGGACGACACTCTGTTTCCTCCGAGACAGTACACCGCCCTCCCTTTTTTGCCAAATGTTGGCCTGGCTGGCGCGTTTTTCTGTCCCCCGCTGCGATAGGTGCCGGGCAACAAGGAGAACGACGATGTTGGGCAAACGATTGGCGGCGGCTGGTTGTCTTTGGTAGGATGCCGACAGGAATAGAGAACGCGGTTTCGCCATAGCCACGAGAGGCTGAATTATCGGCCTTTTATGGCTATGGCGAGCAATTCGACCATACGCACGTATGCATCCCGTACGCGGGCGCTGCATTCGGAAAATGGAGTGACGACAATGGATAGCGATTGCGGCAGCGGGTATCCCGCTTCGGAACATAGAAACGTTCAGCTGAAGCGGGCGACCGAGATCTTGAGAGAGTTTATGCCCGATGCAGTGTTCGATGCAGGATGCTTATCGAACGCGATCGAATCGAGGATGTTGCGGGACGTGCTCGATCCTGCTGCAAACACTGCGAACACCGAAGGTGTGCACGGCGCTGTTTTCAAAGATCTCTTTACGAGGAAATCTTGGGAAGTTGAGATCAACCACGATCTTACGTTCGATGCGATGCTCAATGGCCTCCGTGAAGCCGTATCCAGAAAATGGTGGCGCGATACCAATTGGTCAGCTCTCGAATTCAACCTACTCGAGGCATGGGCTGCAAAGTATCCGCCGACAAGATCTTCACGGATCCAAAAGTTCTTGCTTCAAACGGTTCGATTTTCGAGGCCCGTTACCAATGCACGCAGAGATATTGAGCTGCTGCACCGGCTTGGCCTTCGACCGGCGAAGATCGAGCATTTCGTCGCCTTATTGACCAAGTACCATCGCAAAGCCGCCAACGGCCGGCCCATCACAATTGAGGGCGAACGCGGTCAATGGCAATACGGGCCACTGGAGCTTTTGCGTTATTGGCAACTCGGGGGCGGAGCGGGTCCAATTCAAAGGCTCACGCTTGACCAAAAGGCATGTGTTGAGGACCTTAAATGGCACAATGCGGATATTCTGTGTGTCGTAAGCTAAGCTCTTATCCCGCGCGGCTCACGCCGCGCGGGTTTTTCTTTGTCGACGCTACCAACCCACGCAGTAGTGAACGCATCCAAAAGAGGATGATTTCAGCCAAAAATCATGGCGAAAGCTACGTACACGAGTATAAAAAGAGACGCAAGGACGACGGAGAGCAAAAATTGCCGCAGTTCAAAGTCTTTGAAATTAAGGCCCTGCTGTCTATTCTTGCGCTTCAGCACCTCCACTTGCAGCACGCCCACAGTGTCGAACATTTGCTCGATCTTGGGCACTGCATTTCTATCGCGCCAAGCATTCATAAAGCGTTCGACAAGACCGAGGTGTTCTTTCTTGATAAAGGCGAACTGCTCTTCGAGAAGGTTGGCTATTTTCTCGGCATGGGTGATCCACTTCTTAGCAAAAGTATCCGCCGGCTCGCTCGATAGTCCGCGCAGCAGTTCTGCCCGTTTGATATTGAGCACCTTCATCGCGAGCAGGTGGTACGAGAGGTTGCCGTAGAGCTTCTCAAAGGCCAAACGCTCCTCTGCTCTCTCGCGGAGCGCCCTCTCCTTCCGCCGCATCAGGACAAAAGTAACGAGCGAGCCGGCGGCGGCCGATATAAGCACTGTGGCGATGAATGACGCCATACAAGTGCACTGTACTCTCTTAGGCACCCTAAAGCAAAAGTTTTTCTCAATTGACAATCGCATCCCAGTACATATTCTGCTCAAAGAGCACCGAAACCGTCATGGAGAGGTTGAAGATGGTCAATTGTGATGCTGGCTGCCCGAAGGGCGGCGACGAAATAGGACTGCACGGGACCAACAACCCCTGCGCCTCGTGTCCGCACGTGAAGCCAGAGAACACAAGGGACGAAGCATGGCTTCCCGATCCATGGACGGGCATTTCCGCTGCATGGTACCCGCCATAATGCACATTCGCTCTCAAGGCCGCACAACCCGCGGCCTTTTTCCTTTTTTCACGAACGGAACAGTAAGAGATGCAGCAAAAAGGCCCTTTTTGGGGGCCTTTTGAATCTATAGAAGCCTCGCTTGTTTCGGAGGCTGCTGCTGAGGCTTTTTGCGTGAGCCCTTGCGCGCGATCGTGGCGATCACAGCGATCAAGATCGCGAACACCGCTATGGTGACATAAAAACGGAGGAGTTTGTCCATTGCGAGCCTCCACTGTTGTTCTGCCAGCACGCTACTCCGGTGCACATGAAGGGGCAATTAGGTATTCCTATTCCTACAAAGTGATAGTATGAGGCCAGAAAATCCACGGTGGAGGATGACATGTCACTGACGGCCGAAAAAGCTTTGCTCGCTTCACTTCAGAAAATGAGGGTCGACGCGGGCACGTGTGGAAGAGACAGGAACCAGCTGTACACGCGACTCGAGGAACTCGTGGTGCTCACAGAGCGAATGGAAATTCGTGAGCTTCACGATGAGCTTTTCGAGGCATTTAATTCCATGGGGACGGCGCTCGCTATCAATGGACCCGAAAAGTCGCTCTTCGATCACATCCGAAGCGAAAAAGCCCGCTTTGCACCCGTTTCGGTTTCGACGCCGGCGCGCCCAACCATGACGCCCGAGGAAGTCGTAGCCCTCATGGAAAGTAGCCGCTCGAGAGTCGAGTGGGAAGCCAACGAAGACAAGGTCGCACTTGCTTTCAATGGCGCTTTTCCCGAATTCTGGTTTGAAGCCATTTTGAAAAGCGGTGTTGCCCGAAGGACGTTCGATAAAATCGGCGTCGTAGGCTTCACCGTCAGCATGGTCCCCCGCCAAAAAGCAAAATAGAAATCGTAAAGCCCCGGCTACACGGCCGGGGCTTTTCTTCGATCTTGTCCATGCCTAGACAAAAAACGTGCTTCGTATATAACTTCTCGCAGAAAGGAGAAGATCGATGGAACCCACCTGGAGACCGAGCAGTGCTGCCTCTGCACTGCACGACTGGCTTTCCACATTAACGCTATTCTCAGCACCCGCGCTCTGCTTCTGGCTCACATGGACAGGCGCCGGCTTTGGCAAGGCGTTTGTCGTAAGCATCATAGTATGCGCGCTTGCTCTCCCACTGCTTCGCCTTGTCGAGATATTCTTGGAATGGATACTCGAATCAGTGCATAGGAAACATCCCCGGCTCTTTGAGACTTCCGCGTCTGCCGACATCCGGAGCCACTTCAGGGCTCTCGCAACCGCTGCGCTCTGCACTGGCATAGCACTGGGTGTGCTGGCAGGAGGATTGGTCGGCATCATAGGCGTGACCGTCTTTACCTTCTTGCCCTTATTCGTTCTGTACGTCGGAGTCACCGAGATGGCCCAATGGGGCGTATATCAGGTGAGGATCCGTAGAGCGTAATTTCGTCAAAGGCTGCGCCAAGGCGCGGCCTTTTTCTATTTACCAAACGTACGGAATGAGGCGATAGCGCACTTTCTGCGTGTACTCGGTATAGCCGGCAAGGTCGCGGCGCAATATTTTTTCCTCATCAAGCAGGCGCCAGAAAAGTACTGGCAGAACAATGACGATGAGACCGAGCGGCCACCATGCGCCAAGCGCGAGCGGCATGCCGACGAAAAGCCAGAGCGCGCCGGCGTACATCGGATGGCGCACGTATGCGTACGGGCCTGTGTCGATGATCTCGTGATCTGCCTCGACGCGGACGTTGGCGGCGGCATAGCTATTGACCTTCATTACCCAGAAAATAAAGAGGAACGCCAGCACGATGAGAACTTCCGCTATCACAGACACATACGCCGGCACCGGAGAGAGATGAAATCGGTAGTCGAACGAGGAGAGAACAATAACGCCAAAAAATGTCAGGATAATGAGCGAGACGATTATCTTTTGCGCCCATTCCTTCTCATGCTGCGGCCCTGCCTGCATGCGGCGCTCCATAAGCGGTCTGTCGTACATGGCAAGATAGGCGGTCATACCTATAGTAGTGACGGAAAAAAACCGCGAGGTAGAGCCAACCCTGCCAATAATTCCATGTGCCTGCAGGCAAGAAAATGAAAGCGACAAAAACAGCCATCCCCACCACGCCCTGCAAAATTGCCTTCTTGTAGAGCGGATCCATAGAGGTGAATGGTACACCCGCCTCCCCACCCCGCAATGACCAAAGGAAAAGCCGCCATGGAGGCGGCTTTGGCACTACGCGCGTGCGCGCTTTTTTCTGATGTGATCGAAAATGTTCTGGCCGATGAGAAAGATCGCGTAGCAGTCGATGACGAGGAACATATCGGGCCTGATCGACGCATGACCCGTGGTGATCAGAAGATACTTCTGATACACGGTCCATCCCACAACCACAGTTAAGACAACGAAGATCGCTGTGTAGAATATGTACGCGAAGTTGAGGCGACCGCTGCTTTTCGCGGATACGTTCACGGTGACAGGTCCCAATGCGACACTCTCCTTATGCTCGTGACTTTCAGCTTGGCTGTTGCTGACCAGCGTGAGAAAGATAAAAGCGCCGAAGAACATGCCGCCCGTGACCACTACATCCGAGAGGGGCATTCCATACCCGGACCAAGGCGTGAGCGCGAGATTGACGAGAAGTAGCGGAAAAAGAAGCCAGATGACTCCGCCGAGCACGCGGGAACTCAACGTGTTGATATCCATGGAACATTCCTCCTGTTGCTCCCGACAGCATACACATGATTTAATGCACGTCAAAACCAGCTTACATGTGAGATTGACCCCGCTGTGTTCTTGCAATAGAGTCACCGGCAGATACCTACAGAAAAGCGGCCACGGTGTGGCCGCTCACATATTCTTAGAACTTCTTGTTACGGCTTCACGCTAACGATAATGCTGCTCCGCCCGTGCGGAATGATGTATTCCACGTGCACATTGTTTGCTTTTTCAAACGCACGCACCGCTTGGGCAGCGTCTTCGCCGCTGTGGCATGTGAACCTGTACATGCGCTCACCTACAGGCACTGGGGCGCACGTGAATTCTTTATTGACGATCCAAAATACGAACGCCAGAGCACCTACAACTACGGCAACCACAAAGCTCATTGCAATAATGCCGGCTATTTTGCTGTTCATCGAACTTCTCCTTTTCCTGCGAAGACTCTACATCACCCCTCGAATTTTTCAACTTCGCACCGCGAGGCCTTTTCTTTTCCAACTAACGCAACTTAGTTGCGTTAGTGGCGTATCCACTTAAGCTCCCCGTCCCCCGCAAAATCCCCAGCCCCACAAAAAGCAAAAACCACCCCGGCGGCGGCAACCTAAGCAAAGGATTCATCTCAAAAGTACATCAAACACGGTGCGTGACACTTTTTTCCGACACCTTTTCTACCCCAACACAATCAAATGTACGAGGAGCGCAAAACCGCACAGGAAACCCAGAAATCCCGATAATTTTACCCAGGCGCAATCCTCGCCGCCAAGATAGGATGACGGAGCGATATATAACCCGAACGATAAAAATTTTGCCACGCGCCAGTAAAGACGAGGCTTAAACAATGGAAACGAGGATAGCACCATTAGCATTAGGCCGAAGACAGATTGCCCCATTCGCACAGTCTAGCACTACGACTGTTACCTGATGCCGTCTGTATATTTACTTGGTTAAGACCCTATAGCTACCTGAAACGCTCTGTTCCAATTCAAAAAAGGCAAAAGATAGGTTTTTGCGGAATTACTGGTCGAGAGCTGATCAATTTTTTCTTGATACATTCTCAAGCTATCTTCGTGCGCCTCCTGTATCGATTTCCCTTTTAATAAAGATCGGGCAACTTGATTTGAGCAGTCGAGCACAGGGCTGGCTAGCTCATCTTTCAATGGCTCGTGAACGGAATCTTTATCTGTCAAAAAAATGTATGGCTGTGCGTAGCCAATAAAACCCTTTGCTCCTTTTTCAACTAATTTAGGTCCCAAAACTGCACCGCAATCGCATGCGCGTATAAAGACTTTTTTGTTCTTGAAAAGATCATCACCATCGCCCACAGAAAGCAACTCTTCATTGTCCTCTCCACATGCAGATGACGCATCGCCATGACCGTTGATTATCACAATGTCATGAACGTTTTTCTTGAGATAGCTCTGAAAATCTCTCTTATTTGCCTTGTTTTTTTGTAAATCGGTTGTGCGCAAACCTTTTTCATTAGCATTGTCCACGATTTCGGTAGACCAATGAAAAAGATAATGCGTCGCGGCATCATGCTTTGGTCTTGTTATCAACAGGCCCATGATTTAGGCGGCTACGGGCGGTTTTCCCCACGACCTGATATATGCGAGTTGCATTTCCACCATTTTTTTACCAATTTCGTCTTGGTTCCGTATTCGCTCAATGAGTTGATTTATCGTGAAACTACCATCGTTACCAATAGAAACGGAGACGTTCGACGGGATTGTCTGTAGTCGAGCTATCACCAAATTAATAACATCCTGTGGAATTTCTTTTTCGTTCATATTATTTTTCGCCCTCCTCAAGAGGAATAAAGCCCAGTTCAATAAGTTTAGCAAGGATTTCTTTGCCCAACTCCGTATCAGCCTTTATCTCTCTATATGCGACCTCCCACGTAATCGGACCCTTTTCCCCCAAGTCGAGAATGACTTCTCGTCTAACAGGAATGGGTAAATTTGCAAAAAATCTAAAAAAAGCGTCCCTATGCATGGTGTTTCATTATTGTACTAGTTGATTCGAAACTAATATGAAGCGCTGGGTGGATAACAGTAGGGGGATTCTACATGAATAGGAACGGACGTCAAAACCCCACCACCTGGCAGGGTTTTGCGATTCGGAACTTTTTCGGAAAATTATGCGCCCATCGCGACGATTTCGGCTAGGTCGACGACGGCTCCGGGCATCTGGAGGTGCGGGCTGTCTTTGAGCATAGCGCTCGCGGCCTCCAAGCTCTCGGCCTGCACTATCGAGTAGCCGCCGATGTCGTTGCTCTTTTGCACGGCGCCGCTCGGGCTTATCTCCGTGTTCTTGCCCGTCGGGCCACCCATATCGGCAAAGCTCGCCGCATTCTTCTTCATCCACATGCCCCACTCTGCCATTCCCTTCTTCCTATCCTCAGCGCTCGACGTCTCCATCATCTTCCTCATCGCATCCATGTCCATCCTGTACAACACCAAGAACTTTTTCATATGATCGTTCTGTCTAGAATAAGGGCGCAGTATAGCAAAACCCCGCCTTTTGGCGGGGTTTGAAAGCACGAACACCCTATACAACTGTTTTTTTGGAGTGATTGCCGACTCCGATACGGAGCTGCTTGCATGCCCTATCGAATTGCGCTGCCTCTTTGGGCGATAACGGTTCCATGATGAGCTTGGGTAACCCGTAAGGGTCGAAGGGCATTTCATACGTGTCAACGCGAAGATCGAGTGGGCCCCACGAATGCCCGACTATTTTTCTCGATATCATTTCTGCCTCCATGTCTGACACATTTGTACTACAGCGCCAAACTTAAGTCGAGCTGCTGTAAAGCAAAAGACCCTTTCGGGGTCTTTTGCGATTCGGAACTTTTTCCGAAAATTACGCGACGATTTTCGTTACTACTCCTGCGCCGACGGTCTTGCCCGCCTGTAGACATTTGCTCACGCATAGAAGAGGCCCCGGGATATCCGGGGCCTAAAATTTACATCTTGGAAGGATGACATCCTCTGACTCGCCCATTCGTGATGACACAACCGCTGAGCATCCCCTCATACCCTGCAGGTACGACATCGTAAACCGGATGAAAGCTGTCGTTGCAGACTGCAAGTGGCACGTTGTCCCGAGAAAGAAACGCTGCGCAGTAAGCCGGTTTCCATTCGGACTGCACGAACGGCTTTGCAACCGGCCTGAGAAATTCTATCCATACGAAGGCCGCCACGAATCCGACGAAGAGGAGAACCGCACCAATGGTCACGATCACTCCAACACTGATCATTTCTCTCGTAGGCACGGGCATTAGAACCATCCGCCCTTGTTGAGCCAGTCGATGACCTTCTTGGCGGCATAGACCGTGAGGGCTACGCCGAGACAGACGCCGAGTACGACGAGCACGATTTCCATAGGTTTCTCCAAGAGCTGTTTGCCTGCCGCACAATACAACCCGAAATAATATGTGTCAATTCAAAGCAAAAGTCCGCCTGTCGGCGGACTTTTGCTTTTCGAACCTTTGTTCGAACGTTGGAGATTTAAGCAACGATTTTCGTCACCACACCTGCGCCGACGGTCTTGCCGCCTTCACGGATGGCGAAGCGCACTTGCTCTTCCATGGCGATAGGGGCGACGAGCTTCACCTTGAAGGTGACAGTGTCGCCCGGCATGACCATTTCCACGCCTTCT